>JAGWRY010000348.1 GCA_028869495.1 Elusimicrobiota bacterium
CGCGGCGGAGGCCGGCGCGCGCGGGTTGCGGCCGAAGAGGGCCAGCGCCAGGCGCAGGCGGTCGAGGAGCGCGCCCGAGCTGACCCAGGGCGCGGCGACGTCCGGCCATCCGGTCGGCGGCTCGCAGCGGTAGAGGGGCATCCCGAGCTGGGCGACCCAGCCGGCGACGCGCGCCGGATCGCGCACGTCGGCGCCGCTCGCGCGCAGGGCGCTGACGACGTACTCGAGGGGCGTCTTCACCTTCGCGCGGAAGTCGCGGCGGCTCCAGAACTCCGGCGAGTCGAAGATCGCGCGGTAGGTCGCGGTCAGGTCGCCCCCCGTGCGCAGGAAGGTCCGCGCGACGCGGTCGACGAGCGCGGGGGGAGGGTCGTCGGCGACGAAGCGCCGGCACAGCTCGAGGGCCAGGTGGTGCGCGGTCTGCGGGCTCGAGGCCAGCACGTCGAGCGCCTTCTCTCCCTCGGCCTCGCCCTGCCAGGTGTAGGTCCGGCCCAGGAAGACCTTGTCGCCGGGGTCGTGCAGGCGCCGCGCGAAGAAGAACTCGACCTCCTTGACCTTGTCCTTGTTCTTGGGGTTCGGGCGGCGGACCGTCCAGCCGGTCAGGATCCGCGCCAGCGCGATCACGTCCTTCTGCGTGTAGCCGCCGTCCACGCCCAGCGTGTGCAGCTCCATCAGCTCGCGCGCGTAGTTCTCGTTGAGGCCGAGGCGGCGGCGCCCCCGGCTGTTGCGCTCCATCGCCTTCTCCATGTCGGCGAGGTCCTGCTGGGCGCCCTCGGGCGCGTAGCGCGGGTCGATCGTGCTGCTCGCGTTGTCGAGGTAGACCAGCATCGCCGGGCTGTGCGCGACCGCGCCGAGCAGGTCCCGGAACTTCCCGAACACTCGCGGGCGGATCACGTCGCGCTCGTACGGGAGCACGAGCCACTGATCGGCGTCCTTGCCCGCCGAGACGTTGAAGTGGTTGAACCAGAAGTCGGTCAGCACCTCCTGGAGCTGGCGGCGGCTGTAGACGGCGCGCAGGATCTTCGCCGCGGCCAGGTCGCGGCCGACGTCCCCGGGGCGGCCCAGCGGGGCGGCCCGCCCCGCCGCGTCCGTCATCGCCGCCGCGCGCTTCGGCGGCGGGTAGGCCTCGATCAGCTGTTCGGCCGTCATCCGCAGCTCCGGGTAGGCGCGCAGGCGCGCCTCGAGGGACGGGTCCTCGGGGATCGACGCGGGGCGCAGCTGGCGCGCGATCCAGGCCCGCGCGCCGATCTTCTCGACCCGCGCGACGTCGCCGGGACGCGGGCCGTAGGCGAGCCGATCGAGGACCTGCAGGGCGCGCTCGCGGCGATCGAGGGGGGCCGCCGCGCGCGGCGCGGCCGCGGCCGAGAGCGACGCGCCGAGCAGGAGAGGCGCGAGCACCATGCTCGTATCATACGCGCGACGGGCGCAGAGGTTCGCCCCGCTCCGCGGGCATTCTGGGACTTTAGACCTATCTTGCGCTGGGCCTTCGGACACTTCTCCGACTGGGTCCTCGGGGCTATGATGTCTAGGTCCGGGGGATCCGATGGGACAGGAGCGCACACCGAGATGAACAGACGCTTGACGACGTTGATGACGGCCGCGATCGCCGCGTTGGCCGCGGCCCTGGCCGCGCCCGCGGGCGCGCGGGCGGCCCAGGCCGCCGCCGCGCCGGGCGCGAAGAAGTTCATCGTGACCTTCCGCGAAGGCACGACGAAGGCCCAGCGCGAGCAGGCCGCGCGCGCCCTGGGACTGACGCTGAAGGACGACCTGGCGGGCCTGAAGGTCTCCGTGATGGAGTCCGCCGGCCCGATCACCCCGGAGTCGATCGACGCGTCGAAGGCCGGGCCGGACGTCGTGCAGGTCGAGGAGGACGTCTACCGCAACTGGCTGCTCGACGCGCCCGCCTCCTTCCAGGCGGCGCCCCTGCCGAGCGTCGACGCGATCGTGCGGGACCTGCGCGGCAAGCGGCGCAAGCCCGCGTCCTCCCCGTCCGACGGCTCCGGAAGCGCCGGCGTGCCGTGGGGCGTCCAGCGCGTGAACGCCCCGGCGGCCTGGTCCTCCGGCGAGGGCGCCGGCGTGAAGGTCGCGGTCGTCGACACCGGCATCGACTGCACGCACCCGGACCTGCAGTGCGACTTCTCGGCCGGGATGAACATCCTCGACCCGTCGTCCCAGCCGATGGACGACAACGAGCACGGCACGCACGTCGCCGGCACGATCGCGGGACGCGGCAACGGCGGCCCGCTCGGCGTGGCCCCGAAGGCGACTCTGATCCCGGTGAAGGTGCTCGACGCGAACGGCTCGGGCAGCCTGTCCGACATCGTGAAGGGCATCGAGTGGGCGGCCGACAACGGCGCCGACGTGATCAACATGTCGCTCGGCGGGCCGTCCGGCAGCGCGGCGATGGAGCGGGCGGTCAAGTACGCGCTGTCGAAGGGCGTCGTCGTCGTGGCCGCGGCCGGCAATTCCGGCCCGAATCCGGACACGGTCGGCTACCCGGCCGGCTATCCGGGCGTGATCGCGGTCGCCGCGAGCGATTCGAACGACCAGGTCGCCGACTTCTCCAGCCGCGGCTCCGCGGTGGCCTTCATCGCGCCCGGCGTGAACGTCACGTCGACGGTGCCCGGCGGGGGGACCGCGACGCTGTCGGGAACCTCGATGGCCTCGCCGCACGTCGCGGGGCTGGCCGCGCTCGCGATCGAGCGCGGCGCGCAGGGCCCCGACGGGGTGCGGGCGGCCTTCCGGGCCGCCGCGACGCCTCTGCCCGGCCTGGCGAAGACCGAGGAAGGCTACGGGATGATCGACGCCGCCAAGCTCGGGCGCTGACCCGGTCGGACGGCGGGAAAGAAAAGCCGCCCCCCGAGAGGGGGGCGGCCTCTTTTCGCCCGGCGCCTATTCGTAGCGGAGGGCCTCGATCGGCGACAGCAGGGACGCCTTGCGCGCGGGCCAGAAGCCGAAGATCACGCCGGTCCCCGACGAGAACGCGAAGGCCAGGATCACCGACTGCGGCGTCACGATCGCGGCCCAGCCGGCCCACATCGACATCACGAAGGCGATCGAGCAGCCGAGCACGATCCCGATGATCCCGCCGAGCGTCGACATCGCGGCGGCCTCGATCAGGAACTGGATCAGCACCGCGCGGCGCGTCGCGCCGATCGCCTTGCGCAGGCCGATCTCGCGCGTGCGCTCGGAGACGGAGACCAGCATGATGTTCATGATCCCGATCCCGCCGACCAGCAGGGAGATCGCGGCGACGATCCCGAGGAGGAGGGAGAACGTCTGCGAGGTGCCCGCCAGCGCCGCCTGGATGTCGGCCATGTTGCGCAGCGTGAAGTCGTCGTCCTTGTAGTCGGGCAGGCGGTGGCGCTTGCGCATCAGCGTCCGGACCGCGTCCATCACGCCGTCCATCACCTGCGGGTTCCGGCACTCGATCGAGATGATGTTCAGATAACGGTCGCCGAGCACGCGGTGCATCGCGGTGTTCAGCGGCACCAGGATCACGTCGTCCTGGTCGCGGAAGCCGCCGGAGCCCTTGCGCGGCAGGATGCCGATCACCTTGAACTTGATGTGATTGACGTTGATCGTCTGCCCGACGGGGTTCGCGGTCCCGAAGAGCTCGTTGACGACGGTCTGCCCGAGCAGGGCGACGCGCGCCCGGTCGCGGTCCTCGGCGGCCGTGAAGAATCGGCCGTAGTAGGGCTCGTCGTTGTGCATCTGCGCGTAGTCGACGGTGCCGCCGGTCAGCGTCGTGTTCGCGTTCTGGTCGCCGTAGACGACCTGGACGGAGCCCATCACCTCGCCGGCCGCCAGCAGGATGCCCGGGTGCGCGCGCTGGATCGCGGCGACGTCCTCGATGGTCAGGCGGCTGAACGAGCCGGAGCCGCCGCGGGCGCCGCCCATGCCGCGCGGAGCCTGCGGGAACAGCATCAGCAGGTTCGAGCCGAGGCTCGACAGCCTCTGCTCGATCGACTTCTGCGCGCCCTTGCCGATCGCGAGCATCGCGATGACGGCCGTCACGCCGATCAGGATGCCGAGCATCGACAGCGCGCTGCGGACCTTGTTGGCGAGCATCGCCTTCAAGGCCGACACGAAGTGCTCCCTCAGCTCGGCGGCGGTCAGGCCGCGCGGCTCGGGGACCTTGGTCAGCGCCCCGCCGGACGCCTTCGCCGCGGGCTCGCCGAACGGGATGCGCGGCGACGGGTTCCTCTCGTCGGAGACGATCACGCCGTCCTTCAGCTTGATGATGCGCTTGGCGTAGGCGGCGATGTCCGGCTCGTGGGTCACCATCACGACGGTGATCCCCGCGCGGTTGAACTCGACGAGGCGGCGCAGGATGTCCTCGGCCTGGTCGGACGCGAGGTTGCCGGTCGGCTCGTCGGCGAAGATCAGGCGCGGCCGGTTCGTCAGCGCGCGCGCGACCGCGACGCGCTGCTGCTGGCCGCCGGAGAGCTGGTTCGGCGCGTGGTCGAGGCGGTCGCCGAGGCCGACCTCCTTCAGCAGCTCCGCCGCGCGCGCCGCGCGCCCGCCCTCGCCGGTGTAGAGCATCGGCAGGGCGACGTTATCCAGCGCGCTGGTGCGCGCGAGCAGGTTGAACATCTGGAAGATGAAGCCGATGACCCGCGAGCGCAGGGCGGCGCCCTCGTCGTCGGAGAGCCGCGAGACGTCGAGGCCGAGCAGGCGGTAGGAGCCCGAGGACGGGCGGTCCAGCAGGCCCAGGATCTGCATCAGCGTGGACTTGCCGGAGCCCGACGGGCCCATGATCGCGACGAACTCGCCCTCGTCGACGCGCAGGGCCACCCCCTTGAGCACGTCGAGCGTGCCGCCGCCGAGGCGGTAGGTCTTGCGGAGGTTCTCGACCTCGATCAGCGCGGCCACGGGTCTCTCGCGCTCCTCGCGCGCCTCACTTCTTCGGCTTCGGCGCCTGACCGTCGCTCTTCGAGCGGTTCGGGCCGTGGAAGCTCAGAGGGCTCGACTCGGGCGCGGCCTGCGGCACGTAGCGTCCCTGCGGCAGGAGGACCTTGTCGCCCGGCTGGAGGCCCGACGTGATCTCCACCTGGTCGTCGTTCTCGAGGCCCGTCTGCACGACGCGCAGCTCCGGCTTCTGGTCGGAGCCCGGCGGCGGCGGCAGGAGGACGGCGCGCGAGCCGTCGGCCTGCGTCTTGACGACGAAGGACGGCAGGACCAGCGCCTGGTCCTTGTGCGAGACGACGAAGCTGACGTTGGCGGTCATCTGGGAGCGGAAGAACGCGGGCTCGCGGTCCGGGCGGACCTTCACGCCGTAGGTGATCACGTTCGAGACGTTCTTGCCCTCGTAGAGGATGTCGAAGACCCTACCCTCGACCGGGCGGTTCGGGTACGCGTCGAGGACGATGCGCGCCTCCTGGCCGACGTGGACGCGCCCGATGTCCGACTCGTCGACGTCCGCGTAGGCGATCAGCGTGTCGGCGAGAGCGTAGATCACGGTCGTCGGGTCCACCGTCTGCCCGACGACGACGTTCTTCAGGATCACCTCGCCGGTCAAGGACGAGACGATCGGCGTCGGCTTGTAGGCGTCCTGCCACTTCTTGAACGCCTCGGGGCCCTGCGCGCGCGCGGCGTCCAGGATCGCGGCGCGGTCCGTCGAGCTCATCCAGGCCAGGATCTGTCCGTTCTTGACGCGGTCGCCCTCCTGGACGAGGAGCTGCTCGATGCGTCCGGAGATCGGCGGCTTGATCTCGACGCGGTTCAAGGGGAGGATCGAGCCGGTCGCGTCGACCGTCTGCTCGATGGTCCCCATCTTGGCCTCGACCGTCGGCCCGCCGCGGTCCTTCTTCGAGCCGCCCTTGCAGGCCCACAGGCCCGCGGCGACCGCGGCGGCGCCGAGCACGACGGAAATCCATCGTTTCATCTGATCACTCTCCGAGCGCCCGCCCCAGGGCGCGGTCCCAGGCGGTCTGCGCGTCCATCGCGTTCTTCAGGGCGGTGACCGCCTGGTTCTCGGTCGAGATCCGGTCGGACGCGATCACCTCCCAGTTGTCGTAGGTCAGCAGGCCCGACGCGTACTGGATGTCGGCCTCGTCGTTGCGCTGGCGGGCGGCGGCCAGCAGGGCCTCGACGACCCGGACCTGGTCCACCGCGTCGGCGTAGGCGGCCCAGGCGCTCTCGATGGTCTGCAGGCCCTGCACGCGCGCGGAAGCGAGGCCCGCCCGCGCGGCGTCCAGGGAGCGCCGCGCGGACTTGACCCCGTACCAGGCCGAGGTCGGGCCCCCGCCGAAGAGCGGATAGCTGAGCGTCAGGCCCGCCGACCAGCCGTACAGGGCGGACGGAAACTCGACGGAGTCGGAGCGGCTGCGCGCGTAGGAGCCCGACAGGCTCGGCCACAGCGGGCTGTCGGCCTTCGCGACGGCGGCGTTCGCCTGCCTCTCCTGAGCCTGCGCGATCAGGACCTCCGGCACCAGCGGCAGGAGGCCGGACGGGTCGGCGGGACGCGCCGGCGGCGGGGGGGCGCCGAAGGTGCCGGTCGCGACGTAGTCGACGAAGTCCTCCTCGCCGAGGCGCTGGGCGAGCTCGCGCTGGGCGGCGCGGACGTCGCGTTCGTCGGCGACGACGGCCATCCGCGCCTGCAGGGCCTGCGCCTGCGCGCGCATCATGTTGCCCTTCGACTCGGTCCCCGAGTTGTAGCGCAGGACGATCATGTCGGCGTCGCGGTCGCGCAGGCCCTTGATCACCCGCGCGACCTCGAGGGCCCGCTGGGCGAAGAGCAGGTGCGTGAACGACTGGCGCAGGCTCTGCCGCTCGTCGGCCGAGATCTTGCGCAGGTCCGCCTCGGAGAGGCTCACGCTCGCCGCGGCCGAGCGGATCGCGGCGAACTCCCCGGCGTCGAGCAGCTTGATCGACGCGGAGGCCTGCGCCTGCCAGCGCGCGGCGGCGGAGAGCCCGCCGGCGCCGCGCGACTCGTCCCAGGAGTTCGACAGCGTCACCTGCGGCAGGACGCCGTTGAAGGACTGGTAGAAGGCCGCGCGGCTCGATTCCAGGGAGAAGCGCGACGCGGCGAGGTTCGGGTTCGCGCGCAGGGCGTCTGAGACCAGGTCGCTCCAGGTCACGGTCTCCGTCGACGCCGCCCGGACCGGAACGGCCCCCGCCGCGAGCAGGAGGAGCAGGGCCGCCGTAAGACGCCTCATAGCGACAGCCCGCTGCCGTTCAGGAAAAAGGAGACGACGGCCTCCGCCTCGGCCTCCAGCGCGCCGTCGTCGCCCCGCACGATCTTGCGCACCGCCGCGCTGCGGCACAGCCCGATGAAGGCCGCCGCGGCGAACTCCGCGTCCGGCGGGGGGGCGCCGTCCTTGGCGGCCAGTTCCAGGATCCGGACGACGTGCGCGTGGTTGGCCCGGTACTTCTCGAGCAGGCGCTCGCGCGAACGCGCGCCGCAGCCGGGAAGGCGGCGCGAGCCGATCTGCCCCATGAAGTCGCGGTGGCGGTCGAAGTGGCCGAGGATCACGCGCGCGGCCGCGACGAGGAGCTCGCGGCCCGCGACGCCGGTCTTGGCCAGGGCGGCCAGCTCGAGGCCGAGGGACTCGACCAGGTCCGAGAACGCGGCGAAGACCAGCTCCTCCTTGTTCTTGAAATAAAGGAACAAGGTGCCCTTGGCCACGTCCGCCTCGCGCGCGACGTCGTCGAGCACGACGTCCTGGAAGCCGTCCGCGACGAGCAGGCGCCGGGCCGCCTCCAAGATGCGCCGGCGTTTGGCGTCGGGGTCGCGGACGACGGGCCGGGGATGGGCGGGCATGATTATGACTGACTGGTTAGTCATTGTAGCACGACGCTCCGTCCCGCGCAAGGATCGGGACGGCTATTGGACGCCGGCGGAGGCCGGAAGGTGTCGCGCGGACGCGCGCGCCGCCGCGCGCTCGAGGGCCGCGAGCTGGGCGCGGATGTCGTCCGAGGCCGGGTCGGCCGCCGCGGCGCGCCGCGTCAGGGCCAGCGCGCGGCGCGGATCCTTCTGGAGCAGGGCCCGCATCGCCCAGGCGTTCGCGAAGCCCGGGTCCAGGCGCGTCGTCTCGCGCAGGCGCGCATCCAGCGTCCGGCGGTCGCCGCGGCGCAGGGCCGCGGCCGCCTCCTCGAACGCGCGCCACGCCCTCCGGAAGCGCGCCGGGTCGCGCAGGGCGAGGCGGTAGACCGCGCCGTCCGCGGGATCCTCGTAGGCGAGGCGGAAGTAGCGCGGATCCTCGAGCCAGGCCTCGCGCTCGCGCGCGAAGCGGCGCTGGGCGGGAGGGAAGAAGCCGTCCGGGCTCCAGCGCGCGCCCTCGTGGACCCAGCCGACGCCGTCCCGCAGGAGGTCCGCGATCCAGGCCTCGCGCGGCTCGCGCGCGACGGGGCAGACGACGGGGCGCCCCGAGAGCAGGGCCAGCGGCTGGCAGACCCAGCTCTCCAGGCGCGCGTCCGCGGGCAGGGTCGCGTCGATCCAGGCGGAGACGCGGGCGTAGGCCGGCGCCCGCCGCGAGAAGGCCCCGCGCGCCGACGCCGCGTCGGACGGGAGCGCCGAGGCGGCCAGCAGCGCCGCCGCC
>JAGWRY010000349.1 GCA_028869495.1 Elusimicrobiota bacterium
CGCCGTGGTCTGGGACGTCGCCCTGCGCCCCGAGCGCCGGGACGTCGAGCAGCGCGTGCTCGCCGCCCTTCCCGCGGGCGTCCGCGTCGAGACGCTGGGCGAGGCCGCGCGCTGGTGGGCGCTCCGCGCGCGCACGAGCTTCTGGACCGAGCCGCGCCGCGGCGGCCTCCTCCTCCACGTCGAACTGCCGGCCGAGGCCGACGGCGCGCTCCTCTCCTTCGAGACCGCCCGCCCCGTGCGCGCCTGCCGCGCGCTCACGCGCGGCGTGTCGGCCGTCTGCGCGGGCCGCACGATCGCCCTGTCGCGCACCGGCGGCGCGCGCTCGGTCGAGCTACGGCTTGAGCTCGTAAAGGGAGACGCGTCCGAAGCCGGGCGAGTCCCAGGACCCTAGCGGCGAGAAACGCTCCGGGTGCGCGGCGATCGTCGCGCGCTCGACGGCGCCGACGTCCGGATACCAGGCCGGCGTCCACAGCGCGTAGTAGCGCGTGCCCAGGCGGTCGAGCAGGGCGAACCAAGCCGCGTCGTCGGCCGCCCAGAGCTCGTCGGGCAGGCCGCCGTCGCGGCGCGCGACGACCTCGACGCTGCCGCGCGCCGGCGTGCCGGCCCACGGGAGCATCAGCTCGCCGTAGTTCACGACGACGACGTCGCCGGGCTTCAGGCGCGCGTTCAGCGCGGCCCAGGCCTCGCCGAGCGAGCCGTAGCGCCAGCGGTAGTAGGCGTCCGCGTCGACGCGCCCGCTCGCGCGCACGGACGCCCACGCGCGCGAGAGCCCGGGGTCGTCGGCGACGTAGGCCGCGACGCCGACCGCCCCCCAGGCGATCCCGACCGCCCACAGGACGAGAGCCGCCGCGCGCGCGCCGCCGCGCAGGGGCTTCATCGCCGCGGCCAACGCGACGATCGGCACCCCGGCCAGGAAGATCACGTAGCGCGGCTCGCGCGTCGGGTGCAGGGTCAGGAAGAAGAGGATCGTGGCCGGGACCAGGGCCAGGAAGGCGCCGAGCGCGCGGTCGCGCCGCCGCCAGGCCGCCCAGGCGCTCCACGGCAGGAGCAGCCAGCCCGCCGCGAACAGCGGGCCGAAGCCGTTCTCGGTCGAGTAGCCGACCGCGCCGCGCATCGTCTCGCGCAGCGGGTACGTCAGCCAGCCGCGCGGCGACGAGACGAACCAGTTCTGGACCGAGACGAGCAGGCCCTCCGGAGAGCTCGGGCCGCGGAAGACCGTGAAGCGGCCGATCTTCAGCAGGTACGGGAAGATCGGGCTGCCGGTCTCGATCCAGTTGCGCGCCCAGCAGACCCCGCCCGCGGCGAAGGCCAGTCCGGCCGCGGCGGGAAGGGCGCGCGCGAACAGGCGCCGCCGCTCGGGTCCCTCGACGAGCGGGGCCAGGATCGGGACGGCCAGCGGGACGAGGAAGTACAGCGTCGACTTCGTGCCGAGCGCCAGGCCGAAGGCGAGCGCGCAGAGCAGGAGGTGCTCGCGCCGGCCCGAGCGGTCCCAGGCCGCGGCGAAGGCCGCGGCGCCCAGCCAGAACGCCGCCTCGAGCGAGTCCACGTACGGGGAGCCGGCGTGGATCATCGCGATCGGCAGGGCGGCGAGCGCGAGCGCGCAGGCCGCCGCCCACGCGCGACCGGCCAGACGCCGGCCCAGGACCGCGCCGGCGCCGCCGAGGAGCGGCAGGGCCAGGAGCTGCGCGATCTTCGCGCCGCCGAGCGAGCGCCCGTCGACGGCCGCCATCCAGGCGCCCAGAAGCTCGCCGTTCCACGGGAACCAGCGCTGGGGCCCGGACCAGCCGGCCAGGTCCAGGCTCCCGCGCGACGCCCAGCGCCAGACGATCGGCAGGTGGTAGCTGAGGCCGTCCCAGGAGTCGGGCGGGGCCGCGACGGCCGTCAGCACGCGCACGGCCAGGGCGGCGGCGGCGACGGCGGCCGCCGCGCGCAGGGCCCAGGGCCACGGGACGGGCCGGTCCGCGCGGCGCCGCGGCAGGGGGTCGTCCAGAGCCGCGGCGAAGGCCTGCGCGCCCGCCGCGAAGAGGCCGAAAAAGGCCGCGGCACGCGGCGCCAGCCCGCCGACCGCCCCAAGGAACGCCGCGATCGAGACCGCCTCGAAGACGGCGGTCAGGCCGCCGGCGAGAAAGGCCTCGTCCGGGGCCAGGCGCGCGCGCTTGCGCAGGTAGGCCGAGGCCGACCACCACATCGCCGCCAGGACGGCCCAGGACATGTCAGAAAAGGCGCGCTGCGGCCGCCCCGAAGCCGCGCTGGAGCCACAGATAGGCGGCCAGCACGGCCGCGAACGCCAGCAGGCCGAGCCAGCCGCCGAGACGGCGCCTCACCGGGGCGGCGGCGGCGGCGGGACGTCGACGTCGCGGCGACGGGACGGCAGGGTCTGCCGGACCATCGGCAGGCGGGTGACCCCGCGCGCGGCGGGCGCCGGCGCCGGGGCGTCGGGGTTCTCGACGTCGGTCCCGGGCCGCATCGCGGCCGCGGGCGTCCCCCCGTCCGGCCCCGCGCGCCGCTTCACGAGGCGCACGGCGACGAAGGCCCCCAAGGCGAGGACCGCCGCCGCCAGCACGACCTCGAGGAATCGCTTCACCGCGATCCTAGTCCAGGTAGTCGCGCAGGGACTTGCTGCGCGACGGGTGGCGCAGCTTGCGGATCGCCTTGGCCTCGATCTGACGGACGCGCTCGCGGGTCACGCGGAAGATGCGGCCGACCTCCTCGAGCGTGCGCGGATAGCCCGAGTCGATGCCGAAGCGCAGCTTGATGATCTTCGCCTCGCGGTCGGTCAAGGTCGAGAGCACCTTCTCGATCTCGGAGCGGCGCAGGAACGTGCCGGCCGAGTTCGACGGGGCCGACGTGGTCCGGTCCTCGATGAAGTCCTCGAGGTAGGAGTCCTCGTCCTCGCCGATCGGCGTCGCCAGCGACACCGGCTCCTGCATGATCTTCAGCACGTTCTTGACCTTGTCCATGCTGATGTGGAGCGAGCGCGTGTACTCCTCGAGCGAGGGCTCCCGACCGTACTCCTGGCGGTAGCGCCGCGTCACCTTCGTGAGCTTGCTGATCAGCTCCTTCATGTGGACCGGGATGCGGATCGTGCGGGCCTGGTCGGCGATCGCGCGGTTGATCGACTGGCGGATCCACCACGTCGCGTAGGTCGAGAACTTGAAGCCGCGCTTGTACTCGAACTTCTCGACGGCCTTCATCAGCCCCAGGCCGCCCTCCTGGATCAGGTCGGAGAGCTCGAGGTTCGAGTTCACGTGCTTCTTCGCGATCGACACGACGAGGCGCAGGTTCGCCTTGATCAGCTTCAGCTTGTCCTCGAGGATCGTGTCCTCGAGGCGCACGATCTTGTCGTTGAGCTCGAGGAAGCGCTCGAGCGGGATCGGCAGGGTGTTCTGGATGCGCTGGAGGCGGTCGACGACCGAGTCCATGTTCTCGAGCGCGGCCTCGACGGCCGACGGCGCGTAGCCGGTCTTCGCCCGGAAGGCCTCCGGCCGCATCTTGCCCTTCTTGACCTGCGCGAAGTAGGTCTTCAGCTCCTCCTGCGAGCAGCCGTAGCGGCGCTGGTAGCGCTCGAGCTCGTCGCGGCACTCGTAGATCTTCGCGGCCAGGTTCTTGATCTTGTTGGTCAGGCGCTTGATCTTGTCCTGGTTCAGGTTGAGGCTGACGATGCGCGCGATCACCTGCTTCTTGATCGCCTCGATCTTCTTCTGCAGCTTGATCCGGCGCTGGGGCTTGAGCTTCGGGTTGTCGAGCTTCGCGCGCACGGCCGCCATCTGCTTCTCGGCCTTCGTGATGAAGGACGCGACCGTCTTCATCTTGCGGCGCATGCCGGAGAGCTCGGCGGTCGTCTTGCGCCCGCGCGGCATCAGCTCCTTCGGCGTCATCTCCTGCGCCTCGATCAGCGTCTCCCACGAGCGGATCTCGCGCATCGTGACCGGGGACTCGAGGACGAGCATGCGCAGCTCCTTCTCGCGCTCGCGCACGTTGCGGGCCAGCGTGACCTCCTCCTCGCGGTTGAGGAGCGGCACGCGGCCCATCTCGGACAGGTACATCCGGATCGAGTTCGAGATGTCGGACGAGCCGCCCCACTCCTCGGAGAAGCGCTCGCGCTCGTGCGTCGGGTGGGCGCTGGCGGGCTTCTTGCGGTCGACGACCTCGATGCCGAGGTCCTCGAGCGCCGTCATCAGCTCGTCGACCTCCTCGGTCTTCATGTTCGAGACCGAGACCGTGCGG
This sequence comes from Elusimicrobiota bacterium, assembly GCA_028869495.1. Lineage (GTDB taxonomy): Bacteria > Elusimicrobiota > Elusimicrobia > UBA1565 > UBA9628 > GWA2-66-18. The sequence goes on from JAGWRY010000349.1 coordinate 4,228, forward strand.
CTGATCTCCTCGAGGGTCAGGTAGCCGTGCTCTTTGCCCAGA
>JAGWRY010000350.1 GCA_028869495.1 Elusimicrobiota bacterium
CGGCGGGGGCCGCCGCCGACGGGGCCGCCGCGCGCGCGCCCTCCTCGGGCATCAGCGGGACCGGCGAAGACGCGACGACCGCGGCGGGGGCGGCCTGGCCGACGGGCGCGCCGGCCCCGATGTTCCCGGCCGGCGGTGGCGCCGAGAGGGTCTTGGGGAAGGGCGCGGCCGCATAAGGGAGACGGGGCGCTTTCGGGCCCCCGGACAGCAGCAGGAACGCCCCTGCCGCCACGACGCCGATGAATCCCGCGATCGCCCCGGCGATCAGCTGAAATTGGGCCTTCTGTTCATCCATGACGCTTCTCCCTCGGCCCTTCAGTGTAGACCCCGAAAGCCGGCCGCGCAAGTGGGCGGGAGCGTTTTCACCCGAATTTTACCGTCGCTCGGACGGTCAGACCCGGTGCGGAGCCAGGTCCGAGAGCTCGCGGCCGAGCTCGGCCAGGACGGCGTCCTGCGGGAACAGGCGGACCGCCGCTTCGACGCGCCGGGCGGCCTCCTCCCGGCGTCCGAGGGCGATCAGCGCGCGCAGTCCGTTGACGTGGAAAGCCCGCTCCCCGGGATAACGGCCGACCGCGCGCCGGCACAGGGCCGCGCACTCGTCGAGGCGGCCCGTGCGGCCGTAGACGACGGCCAGGCCCATCCAGGCGAAGGCCTCCTGGCCGCGCGCGGCCAGCCACTCGCAGAGGGCCTCGGCCTCGCCGTACATCTCGAACGAGAGCTGGGAGGCCAGGAGGTTCTCGACGAAGCGGTCCGATTCGACGGCGCCCGAGCTCTTGAGGCGGCGCAGGATCTGGAGGAAGTGGCGGCAGGGAGTCCACGCGTAGCGCCCCTCCCCGAGGGGCAGCCGCACGAGGCGGCGCAGGTCCTCGGGGCGGAAGCGTCCGGCCTGCGGCATCGTCAGCAGGGCGGGCTTCGGCTCCCCGTCCCAGGGCGCGAGCCGGCCGAGCGAGATCCTCTCGCCGGCCGGGATCACGAGGCGCTCGATCGGAAGGTCCCAGCGCTCGGGCGCCTCGTCGGGCAGGCGGCCCTCGGCCAAGGCCAGCGTCTCGCGCCAGGGCAGGTCCACGCCGGTGGCCGCGTCGAGATGCAGGCGCAGGCCCGCGAAGCGCCGCACGCCGCGCAGGAGCGAGAACACCTGCCCGGGCATGTGCCCCATCCACAGGAACTCCTTGCCGCGCGGCGCCTTCAGCCCGCGCGCGGCGACGAACTCGCGCACGCGGTCGCGCGCCGGGAACACCGGCACCCAGACGCCGCCGAGCTCGGGGTCCTTGTCCGCCCAGACCGGGAACGACGCGTCGGCGCGCGTCACGCGCCGCGTCTCCCCTCCGGGGATCGGATCGTCGACCGTCAGCAGATAGGTCTCGGAGCGCAGCAGCTCCTTGTACAGGGCCGCGCGCGGCGCGCGCGGAAAGCGCCAGGCTCGGCGCAGGAGATGCTCGAGGTTCTCGACCATGGTGTCAGCTTAACTCCGCCCCCCGGAAGCGTCAAGGCCCAAAAATTCCGGGCGCGCGGCGCGCGCCGGAGTGGTAAAATCGGTGCGATGGCGCGTTCCGCTCTTCTCCTTCTCATCCTCGCGCTGGCGGTCCCGTCCGCGGGCGCGGCGGACGCTCCTTCCCCGCCCTCCGCGCCGCTGACCGCCGCGGCCTATGTCCGGAGCGCGCTCGCCGCCTCGCACGAGGTGCGCGAGGCGCTCGAGTCCTGGCGCGCGGCCCGCGACCAATACCGCGCCCAGCTCGCCGCGATGCTCCTGCCGACGCTGTCCTTCGCCGGGCAGGACTATCTGTTCGGCGACGACCCGTCGCTCGGCTATCGGTACCATTCCTGGCGCGTGCGCCGCGGCGACATGACCACGAACACGACCGCGAGCTGGAACGTCTTCAACGGCTTCCAGGACTGGGAGCGGACGCGCGCGTCGGGCGAGTCGCTGAACTCCGCCGCTCGCGCGCTCGACGCCGCCCGCCAGGACCGCGCGTTCGCGGCGATCCAGGCCTTTTACGCGCTCAGCGCGAACGCGCGCCTGCGCGACGTCGCGCGCGACGACCTCGCGGCGCAGAAGGCGCAGTACGCGGAGACGCAGGACCTCTACAAGCACGGGCTGAAGAGCCTCGCCGACCTCTACAAGAGCGAGAACGACTGGCGCGCCAGCGAGATCCGCCTGGTCTCGGCCGACGCCGCCTACCGTTCGGCCCTTCAGCCGTTCAACGAGCTGATCGCCCAGACGCCGTGGACGGAGCACGTCCTCGACGACGCGCTGACGCCGGGGGCGACCGTTCCGCCGGACCTCGCGGGCGACGCCGCGCGCCTGCCCGAGCGCCGCCCCGAGATCCGCCGCGCGCTCAGCGAGGAGCGCCGCGCCGGAATCCAGGAGCGCCAGGCCCTGCTCGGCCTCCTGCCGACGCTGTCGGTCGTCGCGCAGTGGAACCGCCAGCAGACGGCGCTCAACGGACTGCCGAGCGGCTCGCTGGGGATCACGAGCTCGAATCGGCAGGTCGGCCTGACGCTGTCCCTCCCGTTCGGCTTCAACGGGGCGACGCAGGGCTTCGCGTACGCCGCCGCGCGCGCGAGCCGCCGCGGGGCGGAGGCCGCGGCCGACGCGGCCCTGCGCTCGGCGCGCGACGATCTCTACTCCGCCTGGATCGGCCTCGAGAGCGCGACGAGCACGTACGAGCTCTCCGAGCGCGAGGAGTCGATCGCGGCCCGGGGCCTGAAGATCGTCGAGACCGAGTACCGGCAGGGGACCGCCGACGCCCTGCGCATGGCGCAGGCGCGCAGCGACCTGCTGTCGGCCCGCGTGCAGACGGCGACGGCGCTGGAGAACATCTTGGTCGACCGCGCGGCCTACGAGCGCGCGGCGGGAGTCCCGCTATGGTGAAGTCTTGGAAGACGTGGACGGCCGCCGCGCTGGCCGTCGCGGCGCTGGGATTCTGGGGCTGGAGGAGGCACAAGGCCGCCGCCGCCGCGGCCGCCGACGCGCCTCCGGCCGCGGCGGTGACGCGCGGCGATCTCGAGGTGCGCTTCGTCGACTCGGGCGAGATCCAGCCGAAGAACTACGTCGACGTCGCGTCGCAGGTCAGCGGCCGCGTCGTCGAGATGGACGTCCAGGAGGGCGAGAAGGTCGACAAGGGGCGCAAGCTCTGCGTGATCCAGCCCGGGCGCAGCGAGACCGAGGGCTACGTGCCGACCTCGGTGCATTCCCCGATCTCCGGCGTCGTGATGCGCTACCAGAAGGACGACGGGCGCCAGGAAGGCAAGATCGCCCGCGTCGGCGACTACGTGACCGGGATCGTCGAGTCGAACAGCCCGACCTACCTGATGCGCGTCGCCGACCTGCGCCGGCTGATCGTGCGCATGAAGATCAGCGAGATGGACATCCTGAAGCTCCACGTCGGGATGGACGTGAAGGTCACCCTCGACGCACTCCCGGGCAAGACCTTCCCCGGGCGCGTCGCCGTCGTCTCGCCGGAGGCCGAAAAGGACCAGAACGGGATCCGCAGCTTCGCGGTCGACGTCGACCTCCTGGGCCTCGACCCCGAGATGAAGCCGGGGATGACCGCGCGCGTCGACGGCCTGCTCGACTCCCGGAAGAACGTGCTGAAGATCCCGCTGTCGGCCGTCTTCGAGGAAGGCGGGAAGGACGTCGCGTATGTCGCGGTTCCCGACGGCAAGCCGCGCCGCGTCGTCCTGAAGCTCGGCCTGCGCAACGAGACGGACGCGGAGCTGCTCGACGGCCCAAAGCTCGGGACGGCCCTGCTGACCGACAAGCCGGCGAGCGGCCCGGGCGGCGCCGATTCGTCCGACTGACGCGATGGGCGAGCCTCTCGTCGTCTGCGAGGAGCTGAAGCGCGACTACGGGGGCTACGCCGCCCTCAAGGGCGTCAGCTTCTCGGTCGCGCGCGGCGAGTTCGCCGCGGTGATGGGCCCCTCCGGCTGCGGCAAGTCGACCCTGCTGTCGATCCTCGGCCTGCTCGACCGCCCGTCGTCCGGCCGCTACGCGCTCGCCGGCGTCGACGCCGCCGCACTCGACGACGCCGAGCGCACGCGCCTGCGCCGCGAGACGATCGGCTTCGTGTTCCAGGCCTACAATCTCCTGCCGCGGCTTTCCGCGCGCGACAACGTCGCCCTGCCGATGGCCTACGCGGGCGTGCCCCCGCACGAGCGCCGCGATCGCGCCGAGGCCCTGCTCGAGCGCGTCGGCCTGTCCGCGAAGGCGCGGCGCACTCCGCTCGAGCTCTCCGGCGGCGAGCGCCAGCGCGTCGGCATCGCGCGCGCTCTGGCCAACCGCCCGGCGCTCCTGCTCGCCGACGAGCCGACCGGGAACCTCGACTCCGCGTCGAGCCGGGACGTGATCGCGTTCCTGAGGACCCTGCACGCCGAGGGCATGACGATCCTGCTCGTCACGCACGACCCGGGCGTCGGCTCCGCCGCCCAGAGGATCCTGCGCCTGAAGGACGGCCTGCTCGAGTGAACCTCGGCGAGGCGGCGCGCTCGGCCGCCGGCGAGATCCGCGCGCACCAGGTGCGCTCGCTGCTGAGCTTCCTCGCGGTCTCGGTCGGCGCGGCCTCTCTCCTTTATACGCTCGCGCAGACGCGCGGGATGGAACGGGAGGTCGCGCGCAACCTGGAGCTGATGGGTCCGGGCGCCCTGAGCGTCGAGGCGCGCCGGGACCACAAGAGCCGGGGCCTCTCGCCGGGGCTGACTTACGACGACGCCGCCGCGATCCGCGCGGCGATGCCCGAGCTCTACATGGTCTCGCCGGTCGCGTCGACCTGGAACGACGCGTTCTACGAGGGCAAGCGCCTGGACGGGGGCTCCGTCGCCGGGATCACGCCCGAATGGCGCCGCCGCGAGTGGGTCTACCGCCTCCACGGACGCTTCCTGAACGACTACGACATGCGCACGTCGGCGCGCGTCTGCGTCCTGATCGAGCCGGCGGGCTGGCACAAGAAGCCGTTCTGGGCGAAGATCTGGGACTGGCAGTCCGACTTCGACAAGTTCGCCTCGCATCACGACCTCCTCGGCAAGGACCTGGTCATCGGAGGGCACGACTTTCTCGTGGTCGGGACGCTGACGCCCCCGCCGCAAGACCTCGATCCGCGCTGGCAGAACGGGGAAGCCTCGTCCGTGCTGATCCCGCTGACCGCCTTCGACGCCTACATGCCCGGCGGCTGGGGGCGCAAGTCCGGCACGATCGACTCGATCGCCATCGACACCGGCGACGAGCGCACGATCGGGCCGGAGACGCGCAAGATCGAAGCCCTGCTGAAAGCCCGGCACCGCGGCGAGCGCGACTTCAAGGTCAAGAACCGCCGCCGGGAGCTGGAGGACTCCCTCCGCGAGCAGAACAAGTACGTCGCGGTCGCGCTGGTGCTGGGGCTCGTCGCCCTGCTGTCGGGCGGCATCGGCATCCTGAACGTGACGCTGGCCGCCGTGTACTCGCGCGTGCGCGAGATCGGCGTGCGTCGCGCGCTCGGCGCCGAGCGCGCCGACGTGCTGGCCCTGTTCCTCCTCGAGGCCGCCCTGCTCGGCCTGGCCGGAGGCGTGGCCGGGGTCGCGCTCGGGATCCTCGGCATCGACGAGCTGGCCAAGGCCGTCGATCCGAGCCGCGTCGCCGACCCGACCTGGTGGCACGCGGCCGCGCTGATCGCGCTGTCGTCGGCCGTCGCCGCCGCCTTCGCCGCCTATCCGGCCTGGCTCGCCTCGCGCCTGGACCCGGTCGAAGCCCTGCGGGAAGAGCCGTGAGAGCGTCGGACCTGATCCGCGGCGCCTTCGTCGAGATCCGCGCGCACAAGGTGCGCTCGACGCTGACCTGCGCGTCGCTGACGGTCGGCGTGGCCGCCGCGCTCTACACGCTGAGCCAGATCGGGAACATCCGGGAGCGCTCGCGCGACGCGATCGCCCTCGGCGGGCCCGGGCGGCTGGAGATCCAGCCTCAGTGGGGCTACCGGTCGAAGGGGCTCTCGAAAGGCCTCGTCGCCGACGACGCGGCCGCGATCCGCGCCGCCTTCCCCGGGCTCTACATGGTCTACCCGATCGCCCGGAAAGGCGTCGTATTCTCCGCCGGGAGCTTCCGCGACGAAGACCTCACCGTCGTCGGGACGACCGACGAGTGGCGCCGCCGCGACTGGGTCTACCGCCTGCGCGGCCGCTTCCTGCGCCCCGAGGACGTGCGCGAGGCCGCGCGCGTCTGCGTGCTGGTCAAGGACGGCGGCTGGATCAAGAGGCCGTATTGGGCGAAGGACGACAAGCCGTCCCGCTACGACCGCTACATGGCGCGGCACGACCCGCTCGACAAGTGGATCGAGCTCGCCGGCCGCCCGTTCCTGGTCGTCGGCGTCCTGCAGGAGCCGCCGCACGACCGCGACCCGCGCTGGTTCACCGGAGGCTACGACGGCCGAGTCTACGTGCCGATCACCGCCTTCCAGCAGTACTTCCCGCGCTCCAGCTGGCAGGGCCCGGGAGCGGTGGACGCCGTCATGGTCGACACCGGGAAGGCGTCCACGGCCGCGCGGTACGCGACGCTGATCTCGGCCCTGCTCTCCTACCGCCACCGCGGCGAGAACGACTTCAAGCTCATCGACTACCGGCAGATCATCTCGGGCGCGCTCGGCCGCATCCGGCGCTACATCGCGTCGATCGCCGTGATCGGGATCGTCGCGATGCTGGCCGGGGGCATCGGCATCCTGAACGTGACGCTGGCGACCGTCTTCTCGCGCGTGCGCGAGATCGGCGTGCGGCGCGCGCTGGGGGCCACGCGCCTCGACGTCGTCGCCCAGTTCGTGACCGAGGCGCTGATCCTCGGAACGATCTCGGGCGCCGCCGGCTCCGCGCTGGGCGCGGCCGGGGTGCTCCTGTTCTCGCCGTCCGAGCGGCAGACGGCCACCTTCTCCGTCGTCTATGCGCTGGAGGCCGTCGCGATCGCGATCCTCGTCTCGTTCGCCTTCTCGGTCGTCCCCGCCTGGCGCGCGTCGCGCCTGGACCCGATCGAGGCCCTGCGCTACGAGTAGGCGAGCGGCTTGACCAGCTCGGCGAAGGCCAGCCCGCGGACCTTCGGCAGGCCGAAGCGCGGGTCGCCCTCCGGGAAAGGCTCGACGCGGCCGGTCGCGCGGTAGCCGCGCCGCTCGTAGAACGCGATCAGCTCCGCGCGCCGCGAGATCACCGTCATCCGCGTCCGCGCGCAGCCCCACTCCCGCGCGACCGCCTCGCAGCGGGCGAGCAGTTCCTTGCCGAGCCCGCCGCCCTGCCGCGCCGGGTCGATCGTCAGCATCCCGACGTAGCAGGAGCCGCCGTCCTCGCGCGCGAGGCGCGCGCAGGCCGCGAGCGCGCCGTCCGCGAAGCCCAGCTCGACGCGCGAGCCAGGCGCGCGGATCATCTCGAGGACCGCCTCCTCGTCCGTGCGCTGGCCGCCGAGGAGGTCGGCCTCCGTCGTCCAGCCGCGCTTGGAGCCCTCGCCGCGATAGGCGGAGTTCACGAGCCCGGCGACCGCCGCGGCGTCGGCGGGGACGGCGGCGCGGAAGGAGAGGGCCACGGCCACAGGTTAGCAAAAGCCGCGTCCGGATGACGCGCGCGCGCCCGATATGGCAGAATCCCGCCATGAGCGAGAAGGAGGCGGATCTCGTCGGCGTCGGCGTCCGGAAGGTCACCGTGCTCGGGCATCCGCTCCTGCGCAAGGTCCTGCGGCGCCTGAAGCCCGACGAGGTCCGGACCGCCGACGTCCAGCGCTTCGTGCGCGAGATGGCCGTCACGATGGACGAGTACGACGGCGTCGGCATCGCCGGCAACCAGGCCGGCGAGGACTTGTCGGTCTTCGTGATGGGACTGCCGAAGGGGACGAAGCGGCATCCGGACGGCATCGCGCTGACCGTCGTCTTCAACCCGCAGATCCGTCCGATCGGCGACGAGTGGGAGGAGGACTGGGAGGGCTGCCTGTCGGTCCCCGACCTGCGCGGGCGCGTGCGGCGGCACAAGAAGCTCGAGCTCTCGGGCCTCGGCCTCGACGGCCGGGCGTTCAAGCGCGTCTACGAAGGCTTCCCGGCCCGCGTCGTCCAGCACGAGACCGACCACCTGAACGGGCTCGTCTATCTGGACCGGATGGACGGCCTGAAGACCCTCTGCTACCTCGGCGAGATGGGACGCCGCTGACGCGCAACACGCTCGTAACTTCGCGAAGCTAACCTGCGGGCATGGCCGACATCGCCCGCCGCTCGCACTCCCGCGTCCACTGCGACCGGCCCGTCGAGGTCTTCCACGGCGCCGCGACGGGCGCCAAGCTCGCCGACGGCCGCCTGCTGAACATGAGCCTGTCGGGCGCCTATCTGAGCCTGGCCGCGGAGCTCAAGCGCACGACGCCGTACCGCCTGCGCGTCGACGCCGGGGACGGCCCCCTCGAGATGCCGTTCCGCGTCGTTCGCGAGGGAGCGCGCGGCAAGGACGGCCGCCGCGGCTACGGCGTCGTCTTCAACCTGACCGCCGAGCCCGAGCGGCGCCTTCGACGGCTGCTCGACCAGCTGCGCCGCCGGCCGCCGGACGCCGGCGAGGACCGCCGCGAACGCACCCTGCGCGATTACTGGACGCTCTGAGGATTTCCGCCGCGGCGTCCGTGCCGCGCGCGAAGCGTCGCGGCCCGGACGTTACAAGGAGCGCATCGCCGCGGCGAAGCGGCGCGCGCGCGCGGCGGAGCCGACGTCGCCGGGCGGCGGCTCGAGCCGGCCGAGCTCGGCCAGACGCGCCGCCGGGCTCGGGTGGGTCTTGAACAAGCCGCCGCGCGCCGGCTCGGACTCCAGACGCTTCAGGAAGCTCTTCAGCGCGTTCGGGTCGTAGCCGGCCGCGCGCGCGTATTCGGCCGCGAAGCGGTCGGCCTCGTACTCCTTGCTCCGGCTGTAGCCCTTGACGACCAGGTCGTCGACGACGTCGTCGACCGCGCCGCCGAAGGCCTCCGTCAGTCGCGAGACCTGCTCCGGGGCGTAGCTCTTGGCGGCCTCGCGGCCGAGGATCGCGAAGGCCTGGGTCAGCCGCGCGGCCTTGATCGTCTTGAGCCCGTGCTTCTTCGACACGTGCGCGACCTCGTGCGCGAGCACGCAGGCGAGCTCGTCCTCGCTGCGCACGCGCTCGAGCAGCCCCTTCGTGACGAAGACGAAGCCGCCCGGGGCCGACATCGCGTTGACCTCTTCCGTGTCGAGGACCTGCACGTGCCAGCCGCCGTAGATCGCGGGGCGGTCCGACGCGCCCGCGACCGTCTGCAGGACCTCCTGCAGGTAGTCGTTGAGGTCCCGGTCGTCGAGGGGGCGGTAGCGGGCGAGGATCTGCGCGGCGACCGCGCGGCCGATGTAGTATTCCTCGCTCTCCGAGATGTCCTGCGAGCCGCGGCGCAGGGCGGTCTCGCTCTTGTTCAGGCTCTCGGCCTGGCTCTCGCTGATCAGCCCCTGCGACTGCGCGTAGCCGGTCGCGGTCCGCATCGCGGCGTCCATGCTCGCGCAGCCGGCCAGGGCGGCGGCGAGCAGGACGGCGGCCGCGCGCCTCACCGGTCCTCTCCGCGGCCCGCCGCGAGGCCGCCCTCGCGCGCGAAGCGCAGGAGCTCCGCGTCCGAGACCGTGCGCCGCGCCATCGCGTCGACGGCCCGGTAGTCCGCGTTCGGGTGCCCGGCCGCGTACGCGGACTCGACCTGCGCGTTGAAGCCTTTGCCGGCCAGCGTCAGCTCCTCGGCCGACGCCCCGCCGCCGACCGAGCCCGCCGAGTCGACGCGGACCCGCTTCGCCGTCACGGCGCTCTCGTGGATGTAGCCGCGCGCGGTCTTGTACCAGCCGTTCTCCGGGCCCTCGGCGTCGAACTTCTCGCCGAGCCGCGCGGTCGCGACGGCCGGCGCGTAGAACTGCGGGCGGCGGCGGATCCGGGTCTCGCGCACGAGGACCGTGATCGTCGCGGCGACGGCGGCCGACGCGCCCAGAGCGGCGGCCAGCAGGAGGAGGACGGCGGCCTTCGTCTTTCTCATTTCTCGGTCAGGGCCCGCGAGCCGTCCCAGTCCGGCGGCGGCGGAGAGACGAGCGCGCTCCGGCAGCGCTCGGCGTAGGCGGCGGCGGCGCGGTCGGCGCCGAAGTCGCCCTCGACCGAGTGGAACGCGCGCTCGGCCTGCGCGAAGCGGCGCGCGCGGTAGAGAGCGACGGCCTCCTCGAAGCGCCGGGCCTTGCGCCGGAGCGCCTCGTCGGTCTCCCCCTTCAGGCCGAGCAGCTCGTAGACCCTGATCGGAAGATTTTTCCCTTTCACCTTCACGAAGTCAAGCTCGCGGACCTCGATCGCGTCCCCGGCCTGCTCGCGCGTCGACTCCGAGATCAGCAGGTAGGTCCCGTAGGCCTTGTTCGCCCCCTCGAGGCGCGACGCGAGGTTCACC
>JAGWRY010000351.1 GCA_028869495.1 Elusimicrobiota bacterium
CGCAGACGAGCTGGCGGCCCCGCGCAGCGGGCTGTCCGAAAGGGTGGGGCGCGGCGGGGGTTGGGCCGCCCTTTCGGATTCGCGGAAGGGGTGACCGTTTATGCCGCAGCCGCGGCGGCGCTCACTCCTGGCGGTCTGAGCGCGAGGTGCTTATGAAAAACAAGACCGGAGCAGGCGGCGGAGAGGACGGGAAGGCCGCCGTGGGCATCGCGGACCCGGTTCGTTCACGGGTGGACCGCTGGCGGAGCGATCCGCCCCCGCAGGGGCGATGACTAAGCCCTGGAGATCGACTTACAGAGCGCCTTCAAGGAGAACCGCCAGCTCCAAGTCACCGGCCGCATGGTCCTGGGTTCCGCCCCTTCCCAGGAATCTCTGCCGTACTAGACCGACACAACCTGCAGGACTTCCCCGCCGCCTAACAGATAGGGCCGTGCCAGCTAACGGAATTGGATGTCGGGGAATTCCAGCTCCTCAAGTCTTCTTGAGGGCAATGATATACTCGGAATTGATCCGGATATTGTCTTTCGTCGGGAAGTCCTCCAAAGGATAGCCCCCGCCGCTCCGGCGCGCAAGTGGTCTGTCCGCGCGTATCGGACCGTCGGGCCTCCTTAACCTCAAGGGAAACTCAAAGAAGGTCTTGAAAGCGCCTGTGTTCCGGCCCAATACTTGAGGCGCGGCGCGGGCGCCTGCGTCGCGGAGGACGGCGATGCCGACGATTCTCCTGGCCGACGACGACGAAGCTCTCCGGGCCCTGCTTGTCCGCAGGCTGCTTGCCGCGGGCTGGACGGTGCGGGAGGCGTCCGACGGAACGCAAGCCCTGCGCTCGGCCCGCGAGTCCCCACCCGACGTGGCGGCGCTGGATGTCAACATGCCCGGGCTGGACGGCTACGCCGTCTGCCGAATGCTGCGCGTCGACGCGCGGACTCGGGACGTCGCCGTGATCCTGCTGACCGGCGCCCTCGAGCCCGAGTCGCCCCGGCGGGATCCGCCGCCGGACGCCTGGATATCCAAACCGTTCCCGTTGGCGGATTTTATCGTGAAGACGACGGGACTCCTGAAAACCCGCGTTCGTGGAATGGAGGACGCTCGCGAACGGTGCGACGCCTGCGGAACGGAATTCCTCCCCGGCGGCGGGCGATTTCGCACGTCGGACGGGACGCTCTGCCCCGACTGTCATGAGGCCGCGCCCCGGAGCGCGGAGAGGGATCGCACCCTACCGCCCCAAAACAGCCCCTGACTCCTGCCGGGAGATTACGGGACAGGATCCGCTTGGCCGACGAGCGGGGCGGACTGAGAGCGGCGCGGCAGATGGACCACGAACTCGGTCCCGGCGCCGGGCGCGCTGTCGACCTCGATGCGTCCGCCGTGTTTCTTGACGATCTCGTGAACGAGAGCGAGCCCGAGCCCCGTCCCCTTGCCGACCTCCTTCGTGGTGAAGAAGGGCTCGAAGATTCGCGCCGCCGTCTCGCGCGACATCCCGCACCCCGTGTCGCGCACCGACAGCTCGACGCAGCATCCGGCGTCGGCGCCGCGGCGGCACGGCCGGAGCTCGACGCTCAGACGCCCGCCGGCCGACATCGCGTCCAGCGCGTTCGCGCAGAGGTTGATGACGACCTGCTGGATCTGATTGCGGTCGACCGGGACGCGGCCGACCGACTCGTCGAAGCATCGCTCGAGGGCGACGCGGCTGACTTTTGCCTGCGCCGCGACGAGCGCCAGAGCTCCTTCGACGACCTCCCGAAGGTCCTCGTCCTCTACGCCGGGCGTCCGCGCTCGCGAGAAGGTCAGAAGCTGCTGGATCAGCGTCTGACAGCGCTTGGCCTCCCGTTCGATCGACTTCAACGGAAGGGACTGCGGGTCGCCGTCGCCGGAGAGCCGGCGCACGAGGCTCTGGGCGAAGCCGAGGATCACGCCCAACGGGTTGTTGAGCTCGTGCGCCACGCCGGCGGCGAGCTGGCCGACCGCCGACATCTTCTCCGACTGCAGGACGACGCGCTCCAGGCGCTTGCGCTCCGTCACGTCGCGCAGGGAGGTCACGACGCCGGCCACGAGCCCGCCCTGCCGGTACGGCTGAGTGTAGCGGTCGAAGAAGCGCCCATCCTTCGTCTCCAGGGTCTCGAAGGTCGGGATTTCGGGATTCGCGTAGATCCTCCGGATCCCGGCCATGAAGCCCTCCGGGTCGGGGAACTGCCCCTTGGCCCAATCCAGGAGGACGTCCGGGTCCTGGGAGGCGAGCAGTCCGTCCGGGATGCGGCAGAGTTCGACAAAGCGCCGGTTGTAGACGAGCAGGCGGCCGTCGAGATCCCGAACGAGGATGCCGTCGGCGGTCGACTCGACGGTCGCGCGCAGGAGCGCCAACGAGCGCTCGACTCCCGCCTCGGCGTTCCGGCGCTCGGTGATGTCGCGCACGATCACGATAATCTCGCTCTCGTCCAGAGGGACGAGACGCGCCTCGTAGTAGAACTCCCCCTCCTTGATCTTGAGCGAATACTCCACGCTGGCGGGCCGGCCGGTTCGCCGGGCCAGAGCGATCGTCGCCGCGATCCGCCCGCCGGCCTCCTGGAGCGGAACGTCCTGGAGCCGGCGGCCGATCAGCGCCTCCGGCGGGAGGACGAAGTCCCCCGGGCGTCCGCCCTTGCAGTCGAGGATGCGCCCGTCGGCGTCGACGCGGAAGAACAGGTCCGGGAACGCGCGCAGGACCGATCGCAGGCGAGCGCTCGACTGGTGGAGCTCGTCGGAGCTGAGCTCGAGGGAACGCTCGATCATCGTGCGGTCCTCGTCGAACGACGAGTAGGCGGCATCCACGTCGGCCAAGAAGGCCTTCACCGATTCCGGCGGCTCGCCGCCGAAGTGACGCTTCAACTGGCGCTTCAAGAGACTGTGCATCGTCTCCTCCTCAGCGTTCCGAGAGCGTCGTGATCGTCATCGTCTGGTTGTGCAGCTCGCAGCGCGCGCTCGGCGTGAAAGGCGAGATCTCCCCGTACGAGTAGAAGCCGGTCAGCGCCGGCCCCGCGCCGAGGACGTCGCGGACCCCCTCGACCTCCTCCTCGACGCGCTGTTTGAGGACCATCTTGCGTCCGACGCAGCTGATCAACAGGGCCAGCTCGGCGTCCGCGCGGCCGTCGCGGCACTTTTGCGCGGCTCCGGAGGCGCCGTCGATCAGCCGGTCGAAGTTCGCCTTCATCAGCCGCGCCAGCGCCCCCTCCGGGACGTCGCCCGCGAAGGTCATGCTCTTCTCCTTCTCGTCGACCGAGAGGATCGTCCGGACCACGCCCGTGTCCGCGCCGTTGGCGCGCAGGCTCAACGGGAACAGCAGGCCGGTCGCCGGAAGTCCCGACGCGTGCGCGCCCAAGTATTTCTTGTACAGGTCCAGCGCCGACTGGCCGTCGAGCTCGTAGAGGACGTTCCCCTTGGAACGCGTGATCAGGCGCTCGGGCCCGAAGGGATCCCAGCCCCCGAGCGAGGCGTAGCCGACCCGCAGGCCGTCCCCGTAGAGCCCGACGGCCGCGACCGTCCCCCGTTCCGCGGCCCCGTCCCAGACGACGGAGGTCCGCTCGAAGCGCGCGCCGTCGCCGGAAAGGCCTCCGGTCACGGTCACCCCGGCGGGCAGCGCCGAGGTCAGCCCCTTGACGAGTTCGCTGCCGTTGACGCCGAGCCCGTCCGACAGGACCAGCACGTGGGTCAGTCCCTCACCGGGCAGGGACTCCGATAGGCGCCGGCCGGCCGAGAAGCTCTCCGCCGGATCGCCGACGCGGACCCGGGTGCCGCGCAGGAACGTCCGTTCGAACTCGACGGCGGTGACCGCGATCGTGTCGTCCGAGACGGTCGTGTCGAGGATCTCTCCGGCCGTCGAACACCCGAACACGCGCGCCTCCGGGAAGGCCTCCCTCAGCTCGGCCAAGCGGGACGCCTCCTCCAGCGTCCGTCCGCCTCCGAAGACGAGGACCAGTTGGGCGCGCGAAAGACCGCCGCCCAAGGCCGGCGTCCATCCCGCCCCGGCGGTCCATCGCGACTGGAACGTCTTCATAATCCCTCCTTGAGCTGCACGTCCGATCGCGCCAGCGGCAGTTCGACGGTGAAGACGGCCCCGCCCCGCGCGCGGTCGTCGGCGGCGATCCGTCCGCCGGAGCGTTCGATGAGCATGCGGCACAAATAGAGCCCCAGCCCCGTCCCCTTGCCGAGAGCCTTCGTGGTGAAGAACGGCTCGAAAAGGCGTTCCCGCGGCCCTTCGGGCAGCCCCGGCCCCGTGTCCTCGACGCGGATCACCGCCGCGCCCCCTTCGACGCCCGCGCGCACCGTCGCCCGGCGCACCGCGCAGGACTCCATCGCCTGCGCGGCGTTGCGAAGAAGGTTCGCCAATACCTGTCTCAAATGGATCGGATCGGAGAGAGCCGCGAGACGCTCGGGGACCTCGACGACGATCTCGATCCCGGCCGGAGCCCTTCGCCGGACCTCGTCCGCCGACGCTTCGATCAGCGGCCTCAGCTCGACGATCTCCCGTCGCGGCTCCCTCCGGTGGACGAACTCGAGAAGACTGCGGGTGATGTCGCCGCAGCGGCGCGCTTGGCACATGATCGTCTCGAGATCGGCGCGCGACTGAGCGCTCAACCGCGACTCGCGATCCGTCAGCACCACCTGCGCCGAGCCCAGGATACAGGTCAGCGGAGAGTTGATCTCGTGGGCGATCCCCGCCGCCATGCGGCCGGCCGCGTTGAGCTTCTCGGAGTGCAGAAGACGGCTCTGGGAGGCCTGAAGCTCGCGAAAGAGCTCCGCATTGCGCACCGCTTGCGCCGCCTGCGCGGCGAACAACCGGGCGTGACGCGCGTCTCGCGGTCCGAACGGCGCGGCTTTCCCAGCGCGCTCCGCGACGAGAAAGCCCGCAACGGCGCCCGCCGCGCCCAGCGGC
>JAGWRY010000352.1 GCA_028869495.1 Elusimicrobiota bacterium
CGACGCGGCGGCGGGCGGCGGGGCCGGCCGGCGCGGGGTCCGGCGCGGAGCCCGGCGCGGAGCCCGGCGCGGCGTCCGGCGCGCGGGCGCGAAGCTCGGCAGGGACGGCGCGATCCCCGAGCTCCCGTCGAAGTCGATGGTGGCCGCTCCCGCGGCCGACACGGCGAACAGCAGGATGAACAGCCCCCGGGCTATCTTCATGACCGAAGGATAGGTCCTCGGGCCGCTCCCGGCCCGGGTCCTGGGGCCCAGACTAAAATAGGTCCAAAGGCCTATCTCGGCGCGCTGGACGGCGCGCGCGGCGGACTGCTACGATGCCGCGATGCGCCGGCTCCGGGACTGGTCCGTCTACATCGCGCGCTGCGCCGACGACAGCCTCTACACGGGGGTCGCCAAGGACGTGTCCGCGCGCCTGGCCGCCCACAACGCCGGGCGCGGCGCCGCCTACACGCGCTCGCGCCGCCCGGTCCGCCTCGCCTACCGCGAGGACGGCCTGACGCGCTCGGCCGCGCTGTCGCGCGAGGCGGCGATCAAGTCCCTCCCGCGCCCGGAGAAGCTCTCCCTGCTCAAGGCCGCCCGCGCCGGGCTGGCCGCCCTGCTCGTGCTCGCCGCCGCCGGCCGCGCGCGCGCGGTGCCGACCTTCGCGAAGGAGAACCCCGTCGTCTTCTCGTCGGCGGCCCCGCAGGCCGTCGTGACGAGCGGCGCGAACCTGCGGATGTACTTCATCCGGCGCGCCTCGCAGACCGAGGTCGGCTCGGCCCTGTCCGCCGACGGCCTCTCCTGGACCGAGGATTCCCCGGCCGGGCGCCTGTCCACGACGACGCTCCCCTCCGTCTCGGCCAGTTCGATCACCGGCTGCGGCGTGCTGGCCCTCTCCGGCGGCGGCGACCGGATGGTCTACTCGATCGTCTCGACGACAGGCTCCTACCGCATCCACAGCGCGACCTCCGCCGACGGCGTCGCCTGGGCCAACGACACCGGGACGGTCCTCGACGGCGGCTCGACGCCGCTCTCCTCGCCCCGGCTCGTCGCACTCAACGACGCCAGCTGGCGCCTATACTTCCTGGCCGGAACGCCGCCGTCGGTCTCCGTCGAGACCATGCGCTCGACCAATCAGGGCCTCAATTGGGGCTCGCCGTCGGTCGTGCTCTCGACGACCGCCTTCGGCCTGGGCGCCTCCGTCCGGACCGACGGACGCGTGCGCCTGTACCTGACCCAGCCCCTCGTCGGGACGTCGAGCGCCGGGGTCGTGGCCAGCGCGCTGTCGACCGACTCCAGCGGGACCTCCTTCTCTTTCGAGAGCGGACTGCGCCTGTCCACCGACGCCGCCTCCGGCACGCTCTCGGACGCCGTCCCCGCGCGCTCGACCGAGACCTACCGCTGGCGCCTGTACTACGAGTTCTCCCCGCCGGGCGCGATCTCGACCGGCGACGTCCATTCCGCGCTGACCTCCGCGCCCGCCCCGGCCTCGATCTCGCCGGGCACGGTCCTCAACGTGTCCTCGACGCAGACCTTCACGATCTCGGGAGAGGTCTTCTCGACGAACCCGACGCTGTCGCTGTCTCTGGGCGGGACGACCCTCTCGCCGACCTCCGCCGTCACGCGCACCGACGACCAGACCCTGAGCGCGACCTTCGACCTCGCCGACCAGTCGCCGGGGCTGTGGGACCTGACCGTGACGAACGCCGACGGGGTCGCGACGACCCTGACCGGAGCCCTCGACGTGACGTTCCCGGGCGGTTCGATCGGGATGGTCGGCAACCTCCTGCGCCCGCGCCTGGGGACGCCGACGACGATCCATATCACGACCTACGACGCGGGCGTCGTCACGGCCAAGATCTTCACGCTCGACGGCCGCCTCGTGACGGTCCTCTTCGACGGCGAGAGCCCGAAGGGGACGCTGAGCCTGACCTGGGACGGGCGCGACGCCGGCGGCTCCGCCGTCGCCAGCGGCGTCTATCTTCTGCACGCGACCGGCCCGAAGCTGAACGTCAAGGGCAAGATCGTCGTGATCCGCTGAGATGAAGCGCGCGCTCCTGGCCGCCGCCCTCGCGCTGGCGCCCTCCGGCGCCTTCGCCGCCGCGGCCGCGACCGGGGCCGTCATCCTGCGCCGCCCGATGTCGGCGCGGGTCGCCGCGCTCGGCGGGGCCTTCTCGTCCGCCGCGGCCGGCGTCTCCTCGCTCGGCGTCAACCCGGCGGGACTGTCCGGCGCGCGCCGCCCCGAGCTGGAGAGCACGTTCAACAGCGGCGTCGCCGACGACGCGTTCGGCAGCCTCGCCGCCGCGGTCCCGGTCCGCGCCGGCGTCGCCGCCGCCGGGATCGAGTACTACGACGCCGGTTCGGTGGACCTCGTCGACGCCTCCGGCGCGCAGACGACGGTCACCGCCGAGCGCGACTACGTGGGCCTGGCCGGCTGGGCGATGCCGCTCGGCGGCGGCCTCTCGGCCGGCGTCCTGGGCAAGTTCTACAACCTGACGCTCGCCGACGCGGCGCACGCCAACGGCTTCGCCGCCGACGCGGGCGCGCGCTGGAAGACGCCCGTGCCCGGGCTGGACCTCGGCGCGTCGGTGCGCAACGACGGGCCCGGCGCGAAGTTTGAGGCTTCGTCCGACCCCCTGCCGCTGACCGAGCGCGGCGGCGCGTCGTGGACGATGCGCTTCCGCCCGGCGCGGGACGAGAGCCTCTACGCCCGCGGCACCCGCCTGACCCTGTCGGCCGAGGGCGTCAAGGTCCGCGACGAGCGCCCGACGCTGACGACGGCCGGCGAGTTCGCGCTGGACGCCGGGCGCTCGCTGGCGCTGGCCCTGCGCCTCGGCTGGACCTTCGACCAGTACGGGGCCGGGCTGTCGGCCGGACTCGGCGTGCGCGAGGGCCGCTTCACGGTCGACTACGCGCTCTCCGAACAGGGCGAGCTGGGCAGCGTCCAGTTCGTCTCGCTGGGCGTGCGCCTCTAGATGCCCCGGAGCCGGCGTGCGCGCGCGCGCCGCTCCCCCTGGCCGCGGCTGGCCGCCGCCGTCCTGCTGGCGCTCGCCGCCGGCACGGCGTGGCTCATCGCCTCGGCCGAGCGCAAGCTCCGGACGCTGGCGCTCGGCGGCCTCGGCGAGAGCTTCCCGACGCGGATCTGGTCGGCGCCGTTCGCCCTGCGCGCGGGCTCGCTCGTCGAGACCGGGCGCCTGCTCGAGCGCCTGACGCGCCTGGGCTACGTCCGCGTCGACGGTGAGCCGGCCCTCGGCCAGTACCGCTGGAGCTCGCCGGAGCTCGACGTCTACCTGCGCGGCTACGACGCCCCGGGCTCTTCGCAGGACCCCGGGCTCTACGCCCTGCGCCGCGGCGGCGGCGGGCGCTGGAGCCTGCGCGGTCCGGGCGGCGATCCGGTCCCGGCGGTCCGCCTCGAGCCCGAGCTGGCCTCCGTGCTCTCCGGCTCGCGCAGCGTGCGGCGCGAGCCGATGACCTGGGCGCAGATCCCGCGCCCGCTGGCCGACGCCGCGATCGCGGCCGAGGACAAGCGCTTCTGGACGCACTGGGGGCTGGACCCGCGCGCGATGCTGCGCGCGCTTTGGGCGGACGCGCGCGGCCGCGACCTGCAGGGCGCCAGCACGATCACCCAGCAGCTGGCCAAGAACCTGTTCCTGTCTCCGCGCCGCACGATCGGGCGCAAGATCGAGGAGGCGGCGCTCGCGCTCTACCTCGAGCGGCGCCTCGGCAAGCGCCGGATCCTGACGCTCTACCTGAACGACATCTACATGGGCCAGGACGGAGCGTCGAGCGTGATGGGGATGCGCGCCGCCTCCCGCTACTACTTCGGCAAGGACCCGGCGGGACTGACGCTCGCCGAGGACGCGACGCTGGCCGGCATGATCCGCGGCCCCGGCTTCTACGACCCGCGCCGCGAGCCCGAGGCCTCCCGGCGGCGCCGCGACCAGGTCCTCAACCGGATGCGCGACGACGGGCTGATCGGCGAGGCCGCCCTGCGCGCGGCGCTGGCCGAGCCGCTGAAGGCGGCGCCCGCCGCCCCGCCGCCGCGCGCCGCCGACGACGCGTACTACGTCGCCGAGGTCGTGCGCGAGCTCCTGCCGCGCTACGGCGGCGACGCGCTCTACCGCGACGGGCTGACGATCTACACGGCGATGGACCCGGTCCTGCAGAGCGCCGCGCAGAAGGCCGCGCGCGCGTCGCGCCACCAGGCCGCGCTCGTCGCCCTCGACCCGGCGACCGGGGACGTGCTCGCGCTCGTCGGCGGGAAGGATTTCGCGCTCAGCCAGTTCAACCGCGCGACGCAGGCGCGGCGCCAGCCGGGCTCGGCGTTCAAGCCCTTCGTCTACGCGGCCGCCCTGCGCGCGGGCCTGACGCCCGCGACGATCCTGCTCGACCGCCCGCGCGCGTACCCGGGCGCGAACGGACGGAGCTGGAGGCCCGGCAACTACGACGGCGTCTACATGGGGACCGTCACGATGCGGACCGCGCTCGCGCACTCGCTGAACGCCGCGTCGCTGGACCTCGCCTCGCGCGTCGGCGTCCCCGCGATCGAGAAGACCGCGCGCGACTGCGGGATCGAGAGCCCGCTCAGCGGCGACCTCGGGATGGCCCTCGGCGACTCGGGCGTCAGCCTGCTCGAGCTCGTCTCCGCCTACGAGCCGTTCGCCGACGGGGGCCTGCGCCCGCCGCCGCGCCTGGTGACGGCCGTCCTCGACTCGGCCGGCGGCGTGCTCGAGGAGCCGCCGCCGGAGGCGAAGATCGCGCTCGACCCCGCGACCGCCTACCTGACGGCGTCGCTGATGGAGAGCGTCGTCAAGGACGGCACCGCGCGCTCCCTGAAGGCGATGCGCTTCGACGTCCCGGCGGCCGGCAAGACCGGCACGACCAACGACGGGCGCGACGCCTGGTTCGTCGGCTTCACGTCCTCGTTCCTGGCCGGGGCCTGGGTCGGCGACGACCGCGACCGCGCGCTGAAGCTGACCGGCGCCAAGGACGCCCTGCCGCTGTGGGAGCGCCTGGCGAGCGCCGCGCTCGCCGACCGGCCGGCCGAGGAGTTCGCCCGTCCGCCCGGCGTCGTCGCGGTCCGCCTCTGCGCCGACTCGCACCTGCTCGCGCGCTCCGGCTGCCCGGGCAAGTACGACGAGGTCTTCCGCGCCGGCACCGCGCCGACGCAATTCTGCCCGCTGCATCGCGGCGGGATCATGGGCTGGCTCGAGCGCCTGACGGCCCCGCGCTGAGCGCCGCCGAAGTCCGCCTGACGCGCCGGACCCCCGCGGCCCCCGCGCGCGCGGGGGCCGCGGTCCGGCCCGCCCTCAATTCTTCGCGAAGTCGAAGTAGGCGGCCTGCTGCGCGACGTCGTTGCAGCGGTTGCCCTGGGCGTCGGTCATCTTCGTGCGCATGTAGCCGTTCTCGCCCCAGGCCGCGCCCCAGCTGTTGCGCAGGATCCAGATCCCCTTGCCGGGCGGGAGGTCGCCGTTCTTGTCGAACGCCGCGCCCTCGTTGTCCCAGCCGACGATGTTGATCATGTGGTCGAGCTGGCCCTCGGTGCAGCCGTTGTAGACGCCGCCCGCGTAGTTTTCCCAGTCGCCGGCGGCCGCGGCGATCGCGATCGAGACCGGCTTGCCCGACATCGTCATGTAGGTCTCGATGTCGCGCACGCTCGGGCCCGAGCTCGCGCTGCCGAGCATGTGCCAGCCGGTGATGCTCGCCGCCGGCGGCAGGCTCGCCGCGCAGGCCCCGGAGCCGGTCGCGTACGGGCAGGCGCTCCACAGCGGCTGGCCCTTCGGGGCGATCAGGTCGTTGGCCGAGTCGAAGTCGCCGCCGTTGCAGCCGTCGGCCTCCGGGGAGTTGTCGACGAGCCACTCCTGCGAGAGGCGCCCCGGGTCCGCGCCGCCGAGAGCGTGGCCGTCGCGGTTGGTCGCCGTCAGGCTGAACGCCCAGCAGCTGCCGCAGGCGCCCTGATTCTCGATCGGCGTCAGCTTCGCGCGCAGATCGAAGGTGTTCGGGATCGCGACGCCCTTGACCCCGCTCTCGTGCAGGAAGTCCTGGTACGTCCTCCACGAGCGCGCCGGGCCGCCCGCGTGCGGGACGAAGCCCTTCGCGTGCACGACGGAGACCGACGAGACGCGGTAGGTCCTGACCGGGCCCGCGGCCGTCTTCGCGGCCTTCGCTCCGGACCTCGCGGCGCGCACGACGCCGGAGACGCTGACGCCTTGGTCGAAGTCCACCTTGTCCTTCGCGGACGCGCTCGCGGCGGCGAGCGTCGCGCAGGCGACGAGAACGGCGAGCCATTTCGCGGTCATTGCGGCCTCCCCTCCGCGCGCGAGGGTCTCCGCGGAGGAGCCGATTCTAGACAAGGCAAGGCCTAGGACGCAAGAGGGTCTTTCGACCCCCGGGCGCGGCGCGGCTCCGAGAAGCGTCCGAGGAACAGGATCGCGCCGCTGCGCCGGTCGCGGATCAGGAACAGGAACGGATGGTCGGCCCGGAAGACCGGCGGCAGCTCCTCCCGCATGGCGCCGACCCCCCTCATGAGCATCGCCGTCGCCGCGGCGGCCGTCGTCCCCTCCTCGTCCACGGAGACGTAGGCCTCGTGGAGCGCGGCGGACAGATACAGCGCCTTCGGGTCGGGCGCCCGGCGCCCGTTGATCCCCGAGAAGTCGGCGTTCGCGCGGGAGAAGGCCGCGCCCAGGCCCAGCGACTTCAGGACCGCGTCCAAGCGAAAGGACCGCTTGAGCTCGAGCTTGGGCAGGATCGCCTCGACCTCGCGCGGGCTCAGGCGCGCCAGCCAGCCCGACAGGACCGCGGGCGTCAGGCCCCGCTCCAGCGCCGGCAGGCCCGCGCGCGCGCGGGGCAGGACGACGACGAACGAGAAGTCGCCGCCGCGGTAGGGCAGTTCGATCTCCTGGAGCTCCGGCGTCTCGGCGTAGCCGAACGTCTCCGTCTGCGCCATGAACGGGACCCGCACCGCCCTCCTCCCGTCCGCGTAGAAGGCGCCGTCGGCGGTGTTCCGGCGCTCGAACGCGCTTTGCCACCGGGCGTGGAAATAGACGGCGTCGACCAGCGCCAGGCGGGTGTCCCGGTCGAAGACGCCGCGCCCGACGAGGTCCCCGATCCGGCCGCGGGTCTCGCGCGAGACCCAGGCGTTGACCGCCGCCCGCGCCCCCTCCGGGTCGCGCTCGAAGTCCGCCGGCCGGAAGCCGGCGCCGTAGCCCTGCCGGACGCGGGCCAGGAACGGCGCCCGGAAGCGCGCGCCGCGCTGGCCCCAAAGGGCGTTCGCGACGCTCAGCGAACAGCCGTCGTCCGCGGCGCGCTCGGCCAGCTCCCGGTCGAGCCGCGCGAAGGCGGCGCCCAGCCGCTCGCCGCTCAGGCCGGGAGCGAGCACCTTCTCGATCTCCGCGCGCGTCCGCCCGCCCGCGCCGTCGTAGGTCATGCCCAGCGCGGCGAAGACGCTGTACGGCGAGAAGAACAGGTCGCCGGGCGCCGCGCCCAGGCGGCGATAAACGGAGACGGCGAAGCGCGTCTGCGCGCGGACCAGCGCGGGAACGTCGGCCTGCGCCGCGTCCGCGGCGAAGGCGGGAGCGGCGAGGAGCGGGGCGAGGACGAGGATCGGGATCTTCATGGCGGCCTCCGTGCGGCGGATTCGCCCGATGGGACTCCGGCGCCGCCGCATTGTTCCCGCGCGATCCGACGCGCCCGAGGCGGACGCCTTAGCGGGCGGGCGGCGCGAAGGCCCGGCCCGTCACGATCGTGCACAGCGAGCGATAGAGCCCGTTGAGCAGGCTGAAGACCTGCACGTCGGTCGTCACGTCGTAGAGGCCCGCCGCCTCCGGGTGCTTCCGGCGGAGATCGGCCAGCGCCTTGCGGTAGCCGCCGTTGCCGTAGGCCCCGCTGACGCTCGTCGAGTTGAGGCTGAAGGAGATCGGGATCGACAGCCCGCGCTGGCAGGAGCGCCCGGACACGAAGCCCAGCCGCCTGGCGCCGGGCGGCACGTCCTTCGGCGTCATCGTCGGGAAGGACATCGGCCCCGTCGTGTCGTAGAAGAGGAACAGCCAGCTGGTCGAGATCATGTCGGGCGACGCGCCCGACTCGCCGCCCTCGCCGATCGCCGCGGCGGGGCCGGCCAGGAGCAGGAGAAGGGCGGCGGCGACGGCCGCGATCCTCACGGCTGGCCGAGCTTCCCGGTCAGCACCGTGCAGACCCGCGTATAGAGCCCGAGCGCGTAGGCGTTGGCCTTCATGTCCGAGCGCACGTCGTACAGGATGCCGTCGCGGCCCTTCAGCGCGTCCTGGACCGCCGCCGCGTACGAGGAGTCGCCCCAGGCGACGAGGTAGAGCGCGCTGCGCGAGCAGGAGCGGCCCGTGACGAGCGGATCGTTCGGCGCGGCCTTCACGTCCGACGGCGAGGCCGAGCGGTAGCCGCGGGGCAGCTTCACGTCCGTGTACAGGATGCCGCAGGCGGACAGCGCGGCGGCCAGGAGCGGGAGAAGAGCGAGGCGGAGGACTTTCATCCCGGAAGGATAGCGTCCGCGCGCGGGCGCGTCAAGCGCGCCGGGCCGGAATGCTAGAATCGCCTCGTGCCCGCGACCCCTCATTCCGAGACGCACTTCACCGCCGGCGAGACGGTGCGCGACGTCGTCATCGGCATGTCGGACGGCCTGACCGTGCCCTTCGCGCTGGCGGCCGGCCTGACCGGCGCGGTCGCGGCGGCGAAGGTCGTCGTGACCGCGGGCCTGGCCGAGATCGCGGCGGGCGCGATCGCGATGGGGCTGGGCGGCTATCTGGCCGCGCGCAGCGACGCCGAGCACTACGCCTCCGAACGAAGGCGCGAGCACGAGGAGGTCGTCGAGAAGCCGCACGCCGAGCGCGCCGAGGTCGCCGCGGTCTTCCGGCACTACGGCCTCGGCGACGAGCAGATCGCGCCGGTGCTGGCCTCCTTCGAGAAGGACCCGGACGCCTGGGTGGACTTCATGATGCGCTTCGAGCTGGGCCTCGAGCGCCCGGACCCGGAGCGCGCGGCGCGCGCCGCGCTGACGATCGGCGGGGCCTACGCCGCCGGCGGCCTGGTGCCGCTCCTGCCGTACTTCTTCGCCGCCGACGCGCGCGCGGCGCTGCCCTGGTCGGTCGGCGCGACGCTGACGGCGCTGCTCGCCTTCGGCTTCGTCAAGGGGCGCTTCACGTCCGGCAAGCCCGTGCGCTCGGCCCTGCACACGGCCCTCGTCGGGGGCCTGGCCGCCGCCGCCGCCTTCGCGATCGCCCGCCTCGTCGCCTGACGCCGGGCTTTTGGTAAAATCCCCGTCGGAGACGCGATGAATCCGATCCTGGCCCTCCTCCTGCGCCTGCCCGTCCACGGCCTCGGCCTGTTCGTCTTCTTCCTCCCCCGCCGCGCCGAGCTCGCCCTCGGGCGCCTCCTCGGGCGCGCCGCGCTCGCCGTCGACCCGAAGCGCCCGCCGACCGTCCGCGAGAACCTGCGCCGCTGCCTGCCCGAGCTCTCCGGCGCCGAGCGCGAGGCGCTGGTCCGCGCCAATTACGAGCACTACGGGATCCTGACGCTCGAGCTCGCGCACATGTTCGCGCCGGTCCCCGGCCACTGGAGGCGCTATGCCGAGCGCTTCACCCGCGTCGAAGGCCTCGAGAACTGGAAGAGGGCCCACGACAAGGACAAGGGGACGATCTTCTTCGGCGCGCACCTCGCGAACTGGGAGCTGATGGCCGCCGCCGGCGCGCTGGCCGGCATCCCGATCACGATGACGACGCGGCACCTCAAGCCCGCCTGGCTGGACCGTTGGATGGAGCGCGTCCGCCTGACGACCGGCGTGCGCTGCGTCTACCAGCCGCGCACGATGCCGGCCGTGATGAAGACCCTGCGCGCGCGGGCCTCGGTCGGCTTCGTGCTGGACCAGTACATGGTCCCGCCGATGGGACAGAAGCTGCGCTTCTTCGGCGTGAAGGTGGACACGCTGGCCGTCGTCGCGCCGCTGGCGCGGCGCACCGGCGCCGGCGTCATCCCGGTCCGGCAGAGGCGCGAGCCCGACGGGACCGTGACGGTCATGTTCGAGCCCGAGGTCCCGCTCGACGGCTCCGACGAGGAGCTCAACCAGCGCTACTGCGACCGCGTCGAGGCCTGGATCCGCGAGCGCCCGGCCGAGTGGCTGTGGGCGCACCGCCGCTTCAAGCACGCCGACTGGTCCGAGGCGGACCGCAGGACCCAAGCCGCCTAGGCCCCCCGCCGTCCGTCTCGTTAGGGCCTTTTTCCGGGCGCGCGTGGGCCGCAAGACCCCGCCGCTCGGTCTCCTTCGTCCTTATACTTACGACGCCAAGGAGATCTCATGACCCGAACCGACCGCCGTCCGGCCGCCGCCATCCTCTGCGCCCGCCTCGCGCTCGCCGCCCTCGTCGCCGCGCTTCCCGGCGCTTCCGCCTGGGCGCAGGTCGCCGGCGTCGCGCCGGTCGA
>JAGWRY010000353.1 GCA_028869495.1 Elusimicrobiota bacterium
ACCTGCGCGGCCTTCAACGCCGACTTCGACGGCGACCAGATGGCCGTCCACGTCCCGCTGTCCCAGGAGGCCCAGCTCGAGGCGAAGCTCCTGATGATGGCCTCCAACAACATCATGTCGCCCGCGTCCGGCAAGCCGATCGCGGTCCCGTCGCACGACATGGTGCTGGGCCTGGCCTACCTGACGAAGGAGAAGGCCGGCGAGAAGGGCGAGGGCATGATCTTCGGCGACGTCGCCGAGGTCGTCACCGCCTACCAGAACCGCAAGGCCGACCTGCACGCGCGCATCAAGCTGCGCGGCGTCAACGAGATCGTCGAGGAGGCCCTCTCGAAGGAAGAGCGGATGAGCCCGAAGGCGTGGAAGGACTACACGACCGTCGGCCGCGTCCTCTTCAACGAGCTGGTCCCGCTGGAGCTGCGCTACATCAACAAGACGCAGGGAAAGAAGGAGCTGTCCCAGCTCGTCGAGCGCTGCTTCAAGCAGCTCGGCCACTTCCGGACCGTCCAGCTCCTCGACGACCTGAAGCGCTCCGGCTTCCACTACGCGACCGTCGCCGGGCTGTCGATCTCGGTCTCGGACATGCACATCCCGAAGATCAAGAAGGACGAGATCGCCGAGGCCCGCCGCAAGGTCAAGATGATCGAGACGCAGGCCAAGAACGGCGTCATCACCGAGAGCGAGCGCTACAACAAGATCATCGACATCTGGACGCACGTGACCGAGCGCATCTCGGACGTGATGTTCGACGCGATGAAGGAGGACGAGCGCAAGGACTTCAAGACCGGGGACGCGCGCTTCAACACGGTCTACCTGATGGCCGACTCCGGCGCCCGCGGATCGCGCCAGCAGGTCCGCCAGCTGGCCGGCATGCGCGGTCTGATGGCCAAGCCGCAGAAGAAGCTGACCGGCGGCGTCGGCGAGATCATCGAGCAGCCGATCGTGTCGAACTTCCGCGAGGGACTGACCGTCCTCGAGTACTTCATCTCGACGCACGGCGGCCGCAAGGGCCTGGCCGACACCGCCCTGAAGACCGCGGACGCCGGCTACCTGACGCGCCGCCTCGTCGACGTCGCGCACGACCTCGTCATCACCGAGGAGGACTGCGGGACGATCAACGGCGTGCGGCTGGGCAACCTGTCCGCCGGAGACGAGGTCATCGAGTCCCTGGACGAGCGCCTGCTCGGCCGCGTCGTGCTCGAGGACGTCGTCGTCCCCGTCGTCGAGGGTAAGAAGACGGTCGAGAAGACGATCGTCCAGGCCGGCGAGTACGTGAACGCCGAGGCCGCGGCCGAGATCAAGACCGCGGGCCTCGAGATGGTCCGCGCCCGCTCGGTGCTGACCTGCGAGGCGCGCCAGGGCGTCTGCGCGAAGTGCTACGGCATGAACAACGCCAACGGCCGCCTGGTCGAGGTCGGCGAGGCCGTCGGCATCATCGCCGCGCAGTCGATCGGCGAGCCGGGCACGCAGCTCACGCTGCGCACCTTCCATATCGGAGGGGCCGCTTCGCGCGTGACGAAGCGCGCGCAGGCGGTCACCGTCAAGGGCGGCTCGGTCGAGCTGAAGAACGTCCGCACGATCAAGAACCGCGACGGCCAGGTCATCGTGGTTTCCCGCACGGGAACCGCGTTCGTCCACGACAAGGTCAGCGGCATGGCCGAGGAGTACAAGATCCCGTACGGCGCGCGCCTGAAGGCGTCCGACGGCGGCAAGGCCGCCCCGGGCGAAGTCATCGCCGACTGGGACCCGTACACGATGCCGATCGTCTCCGAGCACGAGGGGACGGTCGAGCTGAAGGACGTCCGCGAGGGCGTCTCCCTGCGCACCGACCTCAACAAGATCACCGGCATCGTCGAGCGCCGCATCATCGAGCAGGAGACGCGCCGCTCGGAGCGCGGCGAGAGCGCGCGGCGCCTGAACCCGCGGGTCATCGTCGAGAAGGGGGGCAAGGAGGCCGCGGCCTTCCCGCTGCCGACCGACACGACGCTGATCGTGGCCGAGGGGCAGAGCGTCCACGTCGGCGACATCCTGGCCAAGATTCCGCAGGAGGTCACGAAGTCCAAGGACATCACCGGCGGCCTGCCGCGCGTGTCCGAGCTCTTCGAGGCCCGCCGGCCGAAGAACTCCGCCGTCATCTCCGAGATCGAGGGCGTCGTCAGCCTCGGCATCGGGGCGAAGGGCCTGGTCCAGGTCTCCGTGCGCAACGAGGAGACGGACATGGTCCGCGAGTACCTGATCCCGCAGGGCAAGCACCTCGTCGTCTACGAGGGCGACCGCGTCGGCGTCGGCGAGGCCATCACCGACGGCGCGATCAACCCGCACGACGTGCTGCACGTCAAGGGCATCAAGGAAGTCCAGGAGTTCCTCGTCAACGCGATCCAGGAGGTCTACCGCCTGCAGGGCGTGTCGATCTCGGACCGCCACATCGAGTGCATCGTCCGCCAGATGCTGCAGAACGTCAAGATCGTCAACTCCGGCGACACGCCGTTCCTGAAGGGGGAGATCGTCAACCGCTTCTACTTCGCCGACGAGAACCGCAAGACCAAGGAGAAGGGCGGCAAGGAAGCTCAGGCCGAGCCCGTCCTCCTCGGCATCACGAAGGCCAGCCTCGCGTCCAGCTCGTTCGTCTCGGCCGCGAGCTTCCAGGAGACGACGCGCGTCCTCACCGAGGCCGCGACGACCTCGAAGATCGACTACCTGAAGGGCCTGAAGGAAAACGTCATCATCGGACACATGATCCCGGCCGGAACGGGACTGCAGGCCCGAGAGAAACTCATGGAGCTCGCCGCGCAGGCCGTGGCGGCGCAGTCGTAAGGAGACAAGAGTCATGCCCACCATCAATCAGCTCATCCGTCACGGCCGCAGCAAGAAGCCGACCCGCGCGAAGGCGCCGGCCCTGGAGTCCTGCCCGCAGAAGCGCGGCGTGTGCACCCAGGTGAAGACCACGACCCCCAAGAAGCCGAACTCGGCCCTGCGCAAGATCGCGCGCATCAAGCTGACCAACGGCGTCGAGGTCACCGGCTACATCCCGGGCGTCGGCCACAACCTGCAGGAGCACTCGATCGTCATGATCCGCGGCGGCCGCGTGAAGGACCTGCCGGGCGTCCGCTATCACATCATCCGCGGCGTCCTGGACGCCGCCGGCGTGGACGGCCGCAAGCAGGGCCGTTCGCTGTACGGCGCCAAGCGCCCGAAGAAGGAAGCCAAGTCTTAAGGTTTTTGAGAGAGGATTAGAACATGCCCCGTAAAGGACTCCGCCCCCGTGACCGCCGGCCCGCGCCGGCCGCCGACTACAAGTTCAAATCGGTTCTCGTGTCCCGCCTGATCAACAAGCTCGACCATCAGGGCAAGAAGTCCGTCGCCGAGCGCGTGATGTACGACGCGATGGACATCATCGCCGACCGCACGAAGCAGAACGCCCTGGACGTCTTCACCCAGGCGATCGAGAACGTGCGCCCGCTGCTCGAGGTCAAGGCCCGCCGCGTCGGCGGCGCCACCTATCAGGTGCCCATCGAGGTCGCCCCGAACCGCTCGTCGACGCTGGCGATGCGCTGGATCCTGGACGCCGCGCGCGCGAAGGCCGGCAAGCCGCTGGCCGAGCGCCTGGCCGAGGAGATCCTCTCCGCCAACAAGAAAGAGGGCATCGCGTTCAAGAAGCGCGAGGACACCCACAAGATGGCCGAGGCGAACCGCGCCTTCGCGCATTACCGCTGGTAAAGATCGACGAGGAACGACATCGTCGATCTTCATCCTCAATAAACGTCCAGAAATGAGAGCTCAATAATGGCCCGCGAATTCCCGCTCCAGAAAGTCCGCAACATCGGCATCATCGCGCACATCGACGCCGGCAAGACCACCACGACCGAGCGCATCCTGTACTACACCGGCCGCATCCACAAGATCGGCGAGGTGCACGACGGCGCGACGACGACGGACTGGATGCCCCAGGAGCGCGAGCGCGGCATCACGATCACCGCGGCGGCCACGTTCTGCAAGTGGAAGCGTCACGACCAGGAGTACCAGATCAACATCATCGACACCCCCGGCCACGTGGACTTCACGGCCGAGGTCGAGCGCTCCCTGCGCGTGCTGGACGGCGCGGTGGTCTGCTTCGACGGCGTGCAGGGCGTCGAGCCCCAGTCG
>JAGWRY010000354.1 GCA_028869495.1 Elusimicrobiota bacterium
GCGTAGCAGGCCCCCGCGGTCAGGACATAGAGCTGGGTCGGCGGATGGCCGCCGAGGAGCAGGACCGCGACGACCAGGGCCGGCGCGATCCAGGCCCGCGGGACGCCGGCGTCGAAGGCGCGGCCCAGCGCCCAGAAGAGCGCGGGCAGCAGGCAGGCGACGTTCGTCTGCGGGTGGCCGAGCCAGGCGACCATGAAGCCGCAGAGCGCGAAGGCGACGCCGGAGAGCGCCGCGCCCGCGCGCGAGGCGCCCAGGCGCCGCGCGTGCAGGCCCGCGAAGACCCCGGCCGCGGTCAGCTTCAGGAAGGCGTCGGCCAGGCTCCAGGCCGCCGGCGACAGCACGGTCAGCAGCAGAGTCGTCGGGTAGAGGACGGCCGCCTGCACGTTGGCCAGGAACGGCGCGCCGCAGTCGATCAGCGGGTTCCACAGCGGGAAATGCCCGGCGAGGAGCTGGGAGCGCAGGAAGAGCCGCCACGGCCAGAAGGCGAGCAGTTGGTCGGAGAGCAGGCCGTTGCCCGGCGTCGGCGGCAGGACCGCGTTCCACGGCGGCACGCGCCACAGCATCCCGACCGGGAGCAGGCCGTCGCCGCGGCGCAGGGCCGGCGCGATCAGAGCGAAGGCGGCGGCGGCGACGGCGGCCGCGACCGGCCAGAAGGGCTCCCGCCCCCGCTTCGGATCCATTCCGTAGAAAATAGGATAAATTCCCGCCCGAGGGAAGCGCGCCGCGCGCCGTTTTTGTTATCCTCCGGTCGAGCCGTCATCCCGCGTCCCCGGAGCCGCCATGATCTTCGACCGGACCCCGCTTCGCCCGCTCGCCGCCGCCTTCGCCGCCGCCCTCCTCGCCGCGCCCGCCTTCGCCGGCGTCACCGTCGTCGAGAACGTCCGGAGCGGCGGCTTCCACGGCTTCGGCGCCTACGCGTCGGACCTCACGATCAAGGTCGACGGCGTCAAGTCGCGCCAGGACGAGGTGAAGAAGCACACCGGCGCCGTGCTCAAGCTCTTCTCCGGCCGCAAGGGGACCGCGACGGACACGATCCTGCGCGTCGACCTCGACAAGCGCTGGGTCCTCGACCCGAAGCGCAAGACGTACCGCGAGTTCCCGATCGTCCTGCCGCCGGACCAGCGCGCCGAGATGGAGCGCGGCCGGCCGCAGGCGCAGGGCCGGCCGGGCCAGGCGCAGGAGCCGACGGCCCGCATCGTCAAGAACGAGTTCAAGGTCGAGAAGACCTCCGACCGCAAGACCCTGCACGGCTTCGACGCGCGCCGCTACGCCGTCAGCTACCTGCTCGAGGTCGAGGACCTCAAGACCAAGCGCCGCGCCGACTACAAGATGGCGGCCGACTACTGGACGACCCCGTGGACCAAGGAACTGCGCGAGGCCCAGGCCCAGCGCGAGGAGTTCGCGCGGGCCTACCTGAAGAAGCTCGGCCTGCGCGACCTGCCGTCCGACCCGCGGGCCCTCGGCCTGTCGATGATGGCGATGATGACCTCGGCCGGCTCCCAGGACGTCGAGAAGTCGAAGGCCGAGTTCCTCCGCAGCATCGCGAAGCTCCAGGGCTTCCCCGTCGTCATCGACACGCGCTGGTACGCCGCGCAGGTCC
>JAGWRY010000037.1 GCA_028869495.1 Elusimicrobiota bacterium
CCGGTTCGCCCGCCGCAACTCCGAACTTCCGCGAACAGCCTGCGCCTCCGGGCCTGTATCGATGTCGGGCCCCGACGGCCGCGAGCCAACACCGCGCGCTAGCCTCAGCGCCCGCCGAGGTCCCAGACCGCGCGGCGCGCGCCGCGTCCCGGGAACTCGAGGCGCGCGCCGGTCGCGCGCGCGAGCGCCTCCATTCGCGCGTTGCCGGCCTCGAAGTCGCCGCGCAGGCGGCGCAGTCCGCAGCGGCGCGCGTGGCGCAGGAGCATCCACGTCAGGAACTGCCCGATCCCGCGCCCCTGGAAGTCGTCGCGGACCGTGACGCGAAGCTCGGCCTCCGGCGCCGCGTCGGGGCGGTCCCAGCGCGCGACCCCGAGCAGGCGCGACATCCGCCCCCGGCGCTCGAAGGCGCCCAGCGCCATCCGGCGGTCGTAGTCCAGCGTCACGAACTCCTGGACCTGCGCGCGCGGCAGGCGCGCGAGCGTCCGGCCGTAGCGGGCGCGCACCGTCGCCTCGCCGTGCGAGTAGAAGAGGTCGCGCAGCGCGCGCTCGTCGGAGGCCTTCAGCGGCCGCACCTCCAGGCTCGTCCCGTCGTCGAGGCCGAGGCGGGTCTCGCACTCGTCCGGGTACGGCTTGCCCTCGCGCGGCCACGGGCGCTGGTCCGGATAGACGTAGCCGAGCCCGCGCGCCTTCTCGAGGAGCTCGGCGCGGAAGCGCGGGTGCGCGACCGAGATCAGCGCGAGCGCGCGCTCGCGCGCCGTGCGCCCTTTCAGGCTCGCGATCCCCCACTCGGTGACGACGTAGTCGACGTCGGCGCGCGTCGTGACGACCCCGGCCCCCGGGTCCAGCGTCGCGACGATCCGCGACAGCTCCCCGCCCTTCGCGGTCGCCGGCAGGGCGACGATCGCCTTCCCGCCGCGCGAGCGCGCGGCCCCGCGAATGAAGTCCACCTGTCCGCCGAAGCCGCTGTAGAAGCGCGCGCCGATCGAGTCCGCGCAGACCTGCCCGGTCAGGTCCACCTGGAGGGCCGAGTTGATCGCCGCCATCCGCTCATTGCGCGCGATCACGAACGGGTCGTTGACGTAATCGGACGGGCGGAACTCGTAGCCCGGATGCTCGCGGACCTCCTCGTAGAGGGCGCGCGTGCCCATGCAGAAGGACGCGACGACGCGCCCGCGGTGGAGGGTCTTGCGCGCGCCGCTGACGACGCCGGAGCGGATCAGCCCGAGCAGGCCGTCCGAGAACATCTCGGTGTGCACGCCGAGGTCGTTCTTCGCGCCGAGCGCGGCCAGGACCGCGTCCGGGATCGCCCCGATGCCCATCTGCAGGGTCGCTCCGTCCTCGATCAGCAGCGCGCAGTGGCGGCCGATCGCGGCGGCCTCGGCCAGCGACGCCCGCGCCGGCAGCTCCAAAAGCGGCGCGTCGCCCTCGACGAGCAGGTCGAAGTCCTCGCGCGGCAGGAGGGAGTCGCCGCGCGTGCGCGGCATGCGCGGGTTGACCTGCGCGATCACGAGCGGCGCCGTCTCGACGGCCGCCTTCAGGACGTCGACCGAGATCCCCAGCGAGAAGTTGCCGTGCGCGTCCGGCTCGGAGACCTGGACCAGCGCGACGTCGACGGGCACGCGCCGCGAGCGGATCAGCTCCGGGATCTCGTGCAGGAAGCACGGCGTGTAGTCGGCCGTGCCCGCGCGCACGGCCGCGCGCACGTTGGGCCCGATGAAGAACGCGTTGTGGCGGAAGCTGTCCTGCAGGGCCGGGTCCGCGTACGGTGCCGCGCCGGCCGTCAGCAGGTGCAGGACCTCGACGTCGTGGAGCTGGGGCGCGCGCGCGCAGAGCGCGCCGACCAGCAGCTCCGGCTCCGCGCAGCCCGAGCCGACCAGCACGTGCTGGCCGGAGCGCACGCGCGCGAGAGCCTCCGCGGCGCTCGTGAAGGCGTAGCGGCTCATGCCTCCTATTTGAGCAACGAATCGTCCAGGAAGCGCAGGACGCGCGGGCGGAACGTCGCGCCCAGCGGCCCGAGGGCGGCGGTGTGGACGTTCCCGGGCACGTCCCAGAACTCCTTCGGTCCGGGCGCGAGCTCGTAGAGGCGGCGGCCGTCCGCGTAGGGGACGATCGGGTCGTCCTTCGCGTGCAGGAACAGGAGCGGGACCGGGCGACGGCGCGCGATCAGGCGGTCCGGCGAGAATCGGTCCGAGATCAGGAATCCCAGCGGCCAGGCCAGCGGCCGCGTCAGCCGGGAGAGCCTCAGCTTCTCGCGCGCGAT
Source organism: Elusimicrobiota bacterium (assembly GCA_028869495.1). GTDB lineage: Bacteria > Elusimicrobiota > Elusimicrobia > UBA1565 > UBA9628 > GWA2-66-18. The sequence continues at coordinate 2,261 of JAGWRY010000037.1, forward strand.
CCCGCGGTACGAGGAGAAGGTCGAGTCGAGCACCAGCGCGCGCAGGCCCGCGCCGCCGTCGCGGTCGAGCGAGGCGACCGCGAGCGCCCCGCCCAGACTCTGCCCGATCACGGCCAGCGGCAGGCCCGGAGCCAGGCGCCGCGCCTCGGCCAGCGCGGCCGCGCCGTCGGCGACCGCGCCGGAGAGGGACTTGCTCCCCGCCGACAGCCCGTAGCCGCGGTAGTCGAAGGCGAGCACGTCCCAGCCCTCGAGCGCCAGCCAGTAGACGTACAGGAAGTGCGAGGTCATGTTCTCGCCGTTGCCGTGGAACTGCACGACGACGCCCTTGGCCGGGCCGCGATCCGACGGGAACCAGAAGCCGGCCAGCTCCGGGCCGCCCGGCGCGCGGAAATGAACGAGGCTCCACTTCGCGCCGACGCGGTCGGGACTCAGGTAGACGGCCCGCGTCGGCTGGAGGAAGACGTTCGTGCACGCGCACAGGACCGCCGCCAGCGCCAGCGGCCAGGTCCTAGCGGTAAAAGAGCGCATAGAGTCCCGCCTCCCGGTAATGTCCGCGCCAGAAGCCCTCGGCGCGCAGGGCGAAGTCGCGCGCCGGAGCCCAGTTGACGTCCAGCCTCGCCCGCGGCGCCGGCGTGCGGTCGCCCAGGAGCATCCCGGCCAGCGCCCCCTCCCCGGCGACGCGCCAGCGCGGCGTCAGGCCGACCGCGAAGCCCGCGCGGACGTCCCCGCCCGCCCGCCAGCCGTCCCGGAGCGGCGAGCCGACCGCTCCCTCGGGGCCGGCCAGCGCGTAGACGAGCGCGCCGTCCCAGGGCGCGGCGGACAGGCCCGCGGCGAAGTGCGCGTCGTAGACGAGCGACTCGGACGGCGGCTTGCCGAGCTCGTAGGCGGGCGCCAGGCCCGTGCCCAGCCCCCAGGACGGCCGGCGCGTCCACGAGTCCCAGGGCGCCGCCGACAGGATCTCGGCCAGGCGCAGGTCGCGCACCGTCAGGCGCCGCTCGGCCTCGTCCCAGCGCAGCCGCGCCGAGAAGCCCTGGATCGCGGCGCCGGGCAGGAAGCCCTGCGATCGGTCGGCCAGGGAATGGTAGCCGGGGCGCCAGCCGAGCTCGACGAAGGAGCCGCCGCGCCCGCCGGCCCGTGAGCGCGCTCCGCCGCCGATCCGCCAGCGCTGGCGGCCGTGTCCGTCGTCCGGGCGGATCGCCCAGGACGGCCGCGCCGGCTCGACCGGGGGATCGGGCAGACGCGCGCGCCTCAGCAGGATCTCCCGCTCGCGCTCGCGCACGGCCAGCGGC
>JAGWRY010000355.1 GCA_028869495.1 Elusimicrobiota bacterium
CTGCGCGGCGGCCTCGAGGCTCCGGCAGAGCTCGCGCAGGCCGCGCGCGCCGACCGCCGCGGCCGCGCCCTTCAGCGCATGCGCGGCGCGGGAGCAGGCGTCCGCGTCTCCCGCGTCCAGGGCCCGGCGCGCGTCCTCCAGCCGCTTGTCCGCGTCCGAGAGGAACTGCGCGAGGAGGGCCTTCAGCGCCTGCGGCCCGTCGGCCGCGACGGCGGCGAAGGCGGCGAGCGCGCGCTCGTCGAACGGGAGGTCCCAGCGGTCGAGCGCCGCGGCCAGGCGCTCGAGGGTCACCGGCTTGGACAGGAAGTCGTCCATCCCCGAGTCCAGGCAGCGGCGGCGGTCGTCCTCGGTCGCGTTGGCCGTGATCGCGACGATCGGGACGCGGCGCCTGCCCGCCTCGAGGCGGCGGATCTCGGCGGCCGTCGCGTAGCCGTCGAGGCCCGGCATCTGGCAGTCGAGGAGGACCAGTCCGAAGTCTTCGTCGCGGTAGCGCGCGAGCGCCTCGCGCCCGTCGGAGACGGACACGACCGGGCAGCCGAGGCGCTCGAGCTGGCGCGCCAGCAGGCGGCGGTTGATCGCGTTGTCCTCGACGGCGAGCACGCGCAGGCGATCGCGCGGGCGGGACTCGAGGGCCGCGGCGGCCGGCTCGACGGAGGGGGCCGGCGCCCCGGCCCGGTCCAGCCGCACGCGGAACCAGAAGCGCGAGCCCTTGCCGGGCTCGCTGTCGAAGCCGATCTCTCCGCCCATCAGCGAGAGCAGGCTGCGGCTGATCGCGAGGCCCAGCCCCGTGCCGCCGTAGCGGCGCGTGGTCGAGCCGTCGCCCTGGGTGAACGGGGAGAAGAGGCGGGCGGCCTGCTCCGCCGGGATCCCGACGCCGGTGTCGCGGACGGAGAACTCGAGCTCGACCGAGCTCGGATTCTCGGAAAGGGGGCGCGCCGCGACGGCCACCTCGCCCTTCTCGGTGAACTTGACGGCGTTCGCCAGCAGGTTCAGGAGGATCTGGCGCAGGCGCATCGGGTCCCCGAGGAGCTCCAGGTAGCCGGCCTCGCCGGGGTCGACCCGAAGCTTCAGCCCCTTGCCGGCCGCGCGCGGCGCGACGAGCGACAGCGCGTCCGCGATCAGGTCCGCCGGCCGCAGACGCGCGCGCTCGACGGTCATGCGGCCCGCCTCGAGCTTCGAGAAGTCGAGGACGTCGTCGACGAGCTCGAGCAGGGCCTTCGCCGCGCGCGCGAGAGTCTCGACATGCTCCCGCGTCTCGCCCTCGACGCGCTCCCGCCGCAGGAGCTCGGCCGAGCCGATCACCGCGTTGAGAGGCGTGCGCAGTTCGTGGCTGACGTTGGCCAGGAACTGCGCCTTCGCGCGCGCGGTCTCCACCGCCTCGTCGCGCGCCTGCGACAGCGCGCGCACGCCCTCGAAGTGCAGGGTCAGGTCGCGGAAGGTCAGCGTGCGGCCGACGGCCTCTCCGGCGATGCGGTACGGGCGCGAGATGCGCTCGAAGACGCGGCCGTCCTTGAGCTTCAGCAGGTCGCGGCGCTCCGAGGCCTCGAAGTCCGCGTCCTCCCGGACGACCCCCGCCAGGAAGGTCCCGTCGTCCTCGACCTGCGGCTGGACGAAGGCGATGAGACGGCGGCTGTCGCGCGTCGCGCCGAGGTCGTCGGGGATGCCCCACATCTCGAGGAAGCGCTGGTTGTGCGTGACGACGCGCGGGCCGCGCCCGACGACGAGGACTCCGTCGGCGCTCGCGTCGAGGGCGGCGCGCGCGATCGCGAGCGCCTCCTCGAGGCTGTCGCGCGAGACGACGGTGCGCGACAGCGTCTCGCCCATCCGGTTGAAGGAGTCGGCCAGCTCCCCGAGCTCGTCGCCCGAGTCGACCGGGACGCGCGCGTTGTAGTTCCCGGAGGCGACGCGCGCGGTCGCCTCGGCGATCGAGCGCACCGGCAGCAGGACGAGGCGCAGCAGGCCCAGCGAGAGCGCGAGCGCGACCAGGCAGAAACCGGCGGCCATCGCCGCGACGATCGCGCCGACGCGGCGCGCGGAGTCCAGCGTCGCCCCCAGGGGCAGGGCCACGCGCAGGGTGCCGAGGCGGCGGTGCGGCCCGCCCGAGAGCAGGAACTCCTCGTCGGGACGCCAGACCGGCGCCGAGACGACCAGCACGGGGCCGTGCGGGCCCCGCTCGCGCACGGAAACGCTCCGGTCGGAGTCCAGGGCCTCGCGCGCGCCCGCGTCGGTGCGGAGCTTGCCGGTCTCGAGGACGTTCGTGTGCGCGAGCACGACGCCCGACGGGTCGAGGGCCTCGGCGAACTCGGCGCCGGTGAAGGCCTGCGCGGCCTGCAGGCGCGTCAGGATCGCGCTCTCGCGGCGCGCCTCCAGGTCGGGCGCGATCTTGTCGGCGAAGTCCTCGACCTGCGGGCGCAGGCGGCGGCCGAGCTCGCGGACCATGATCGATTCGGTCGCGCCGCGGCCGACGAAGGCGACGAGCGCCGCGAAGACCGCGGCGACCGGGAGGAAGACGGCGAGGACCTTGCTCTGCAGCCTCACTTGAGGACCTCGTCGACGTCCCGCGCGCCCTTCAGGTCGAGGCCGGTCCGCGCCGCCGACTCCGCGTTGACGACGACGCGCAGGGTGTCCGGGTGGATCAGCGCCAGGTCGTCCGCCCCGGCGAGGCGCGTCTTCAGCGCCTCGGCCGCCGCGCGGCCGACGTCGCGGAACGACGCGGCCAGCGTCGCGGTGGCGCCCTTCCCGGCCAGGCCCTGGGTCGGAGCCAGGAACGGCTCGCGGCGGGCCGCGGCGAACTCGCGCAGGATCGCGAAGTTGCGCGCGTTGACGAGCGCCGGATCCGGCATCAGCCAGAACGCGTCGGCGTCGTTCTCGAAGCCGCGCAGGGCGTCGGGCAGGTCGTCCGGCTCGGCGATGCGCTCGGACCGGACCTCGATCCCGTGCTCCCGCGCCTCGGCGGCGATCGCCGCGACGTCCTCGGCCTCGTCCGCCGACGACCACAGCACGCGCAGGACCTTCAGGCGCGGCAGGAGGCGGCGCAGGCGCTCGACGAGGAGCGCCGGCTCCGGCAGGAGGTCCGCGCGCAGGACGCCGCCCTCGCGCTCGGGCCGGGCCCCGGGCGCCAGGCAGGTCACCAGCAGGGAGTCGCTCGGCCAGGCCTTGCGCGCGGCCCGCGAGCCGAAGGCGACGACGACGGCCCCGGGGGGGACCGCCTCTTGGCCCAGAAGGGCGTAGGGCACGCTCGAGCCCCAGGCCTCCTCGAAGCCCGCGAGCGCCGTCCGGTAGTGATCGGCGTTCGAGGAGAGGACCGCATAAGGCGCCGCCGCGCGCGCCGGCGCGGCCGCGGCGGCCAGCGCCGA
>JAGWRY010000356.1 GCA_028869495.1 Elusimicrobiota bacterium
GGCTGAAGGAGCGCTACGAGGTCCACCACGGCGTGCGCATCCGCGACGGGGCGCTGGTCGCCGCGGCGACGCTGTCGGCGCGCTACCTGCCCGACCGCCAGCTCCCGGACAAGGCGATCGACCTGGTCGACGAGGCCGCCAGCCGCCTGCGCCTGGAGATCGACTCGATGCCGCAGGAGCTCGACCAGGCCGAGCGCGGCATCCGGCGCCTGGAGATCGAGGCGACCGCTCTGCGCAAGGAGAAGGACCCGGGCAGCGCCGAGCGCCTGAAGGCGCTCGAGAAGGAGCTGAAAGGACTGAAGGAAAAGGCCGAGGACCTGCGCGGGCATTGGAAGAAGGAGAAGGCGCTGATCACGGAGCTGCGCCGCGTCCAGAAGGACGCCGAGGAGCTCAAGGAAGAGGAGAAGAAGGCCGAGCGCGCCGGCGACCTGGCCAAGGCCGCCGAGATCCGCTTCGGCCGCGCGCCCGAGCTCGCGAAGGCGCAGGAGAAGCTCTCCCGGGACCTGGCGTCCCTGCAGAAGGAGCGCCAGCTCTTGAAGGAAGAGGTCGGCGAGGAGGACGTGGCCGGCGTCGTCAGCCGCTGGACCGGAGTGCCGGTCGAGCGCCTGCTCGAAGGCCAGGCCGCCAAGCTCCTGCGCATGGAGGAGCGCCTGCACGAGCGCGTGATCGGCCAGGACGCGGCGGTCCAGGCGGTCTCCGAGGCCGTGCGCCGCTCCCGCTCGGGCCTGTCCGACCCGAACCGTCCGATCGGCGTGTTCCTCCTGATGGGCCCGACCGGCGTCGGCAAGACGGAGCTCGCGCGGACCCTGGCCGAGTTCCTGTTCGACAGCGACAAGGCGATGATCCGCATCGACATGTCGGAGTACATGGAGAAGCACGCGGTCGCGCGCCTGATCGGCGCCCCCCCGGGCTACGTCGGCTACGAGGAGGGCGGCCAGCTGACCGAGGCCGCGCGCCGGCGCCCGTACTCGGTGATCCTGCTCGACGAGATCGAGAAGGCGCACCCGGACGTCTTCCACGTCCTCCTGCAGATCATGGACGACGGGCGGCTCACCGACGGCCAGGGGCGCACCGTCAACTTCACGAACTCGATCCTGCTGATGACGTCGAACATCGAGCCCGACGAGCTCCGCCGGCGCTTCCGCCCGGAGTTCCTGAACCGCATCGACGAGATCCTGGAATTCAAGCCGCTCGACAAGAGCCAGCTGAGGCGCATCGTCGACGTCCAGCTGGACTCCGTGCGCCGGCGCCTGGCCGAGCGCCGCGTGACCCTCGAGGTCGCCGACACCGCCAAGGACCTGCTCGCGCGCGAGGGCTACGACCCGGCCTACGGCGCGCGCCCGCTCAAGCGCGCGATCGCGCGCCTGCTGGTGGACCCGCTGTCGCGCCTGCTCCTGTCGGGCGAGGTCAAGGACGGCGACGCGGTGACCGCCGACGTCGGCAAAGACGGCCTCGCCTTCCGCGCCGCCGCGCCCAAGAAGAAGAAAAAAGAAGACGCGGCGGCGTAAGCGCCGCCTCGCGTCCGCGAGTTGCTATACTCGCGGCGTGCCCGCCCGGATCCTGCCGGCCGCGACGCTCGCCTTTCTCCTGATCGCCGGGAACGCGTCCGCCGCCACGCCTCCCTGGCCGCGGAACGCGACCCCCGCCCAGATCCGCGCCGCCCGCAAGGAATTCGCGCGGCAGATGACCCTGACGCCGAGCTCGCCGCGGCCGCAGGGCGCGGAGCGCGTCTATCAGGAGGTCTTCGCGGCCGTCGACTCGGGACGCCTCGAATCACTGCTCCAGGACATGTCGGGCGTCCGCCCGGTGACGGCGGACGGGAAGACCTTCACGATCAACGAGCGCTACACCCCGGCCTCCAAGGCGGACTACCGGGCGTACTGGACGCAGTACTTCCGCGGCCTGGGCCTGACGGTCAGCGAGATCCCCTACCCGAACGGCAACGGGAACGGGGAGGCTCAGGGCCACGACCTCGAGGCCGTGCTCCCCGGCAAGTCGCCGGACTCGGTCGTGATCATCGTGCACTACGACAGCATCGGTCCCAGCGGCCCGGACAACCCCGGCGCCGACGACGACATGAGCGGGATGGCGGTCCTGATGGAGACCGCCCGCGTCCTGGCCGCCCGCCGCGACGAGCTCCAGCGCACGGTCCGCTTCGTCGCGTCGGACTACGAGGAGTGGGGCGGCCTGGAAGGCGCGCGCGCCTACGCGCGCTACCTCTCGAACCTCTCCAAGAGCGGGCATTTCAAGATCGTCGCGGCGATCGACGACGAGCAGAGCGGCTGGAACGAGGGCGGCGGCGACCTCTTCGACTACTTCGACTGCGGCGGGGCGACCGACTCGAAGGAGCTCGGCAATCTGCTGGCCGACACGGCCGCCGTCTACTCGCGGATGCGCACGTCGCAGGGCTGCATGGGCGAGAACAGCGATCATTACGCGCTGTGGGAGATCGGGGTACCCGCGGTCGTCTTGTCCGAGCACGACCCGTTCAACAACCCGCACTTCGACCAGGAGGGCGGCGACACGTACGACAGGATCGACGCCGGCTATCACCTGCGCATCGCCCAGGTCGGCGCGGCCTTCGCGGCCCGCGTCGCGGGCCTGGAGCCGCCCGCGCCGAAGGCCGCGCGGCTCCCCCGCCCGCCGCGCGTCCGGGTTCCCTGGTAGCGCGGCTTCAGCCGCGGACGCGCGCGATCGGCGTCAGGCCGCCGAACACCTTCTGCCGGTCGGCGACGAGCGGCTCCCACTCGCCGGGAAGCTCGAGGATCACGGCGCTGCCCAGGCGGATGCGCCCCAGGCGCTCGCCCGCCGCGACGCGCCGGCCCGGCTCCAGGTACGTCTCCAGGCGCTTCGTCAGCAGGGCCGTGATCTGGCGCACGCGGTAGACGCCGAGCGCGGACTCGATCGTCGTGACCGCCTGCACGCCGTCGAGGAAGTGCGGGTCGTCGGGGTTGAAGATCCCGCGCCCGGCGCGCTCGACCGAGACGACGCGGCCCGCCAGCGGCACGCGCTGGACGTGGACGTCGGTCAGGCGCAGGTGGACGAGAAACTCGGGCGTCCGGCCGGGCGGGCGGCGCAGTTCGACGAGGCCGTCGGCCGGGGCCAGGACCAGCGCCGGGTCCGCCGGGGAGGCGCGCTCCGGGTCGCGGTCGAAGAATTCGCGGAAGCCCGCGGGGACGACGTCCTTCTCCAGCGACTCGATGACGCCGCGCACGCTCCAGCCGGAGCCGGCGGGGAGGTCCGACTCGTCCCAGACGAAATCGTGCGGAAACGGCTCGCTCACGGCGGCATTCTAACATTTCGCCCCGGCGCGGCCTCCGCCGGGCAATTGATTGATAGAATAGGCCCCTTCGCCCCATGCATTCGCCCGCGCGCGCCGCCGCCCTCGCCGTCCTCCTCGCTCCCGTCTTCGCTTCCCCCGCGCGCGCGGCCGGCGCGCCGCCCGCCGCCTCGACCGCGCCCGTGCACCTGGCCCTGATCGAGGACGTCCCCGCGCGGGTCACGATGATGCTGGCCCAGCCGATCGAACGCGTCCTCCGCGAGAACGCCTCGACGGGGTCGCTCGTCGCCGTCGACGAGATCCCGGTCGACTTCGCCGGGCGAGACTTCCGCTTCCGCCTGCCCGACCGCCTCGGCGCGCCCGACACGTCGGCGACCGCCGAAGCCGCCGCCCTCGAGAGCGACTCGGAGATCGCCTTCGTCTATCCCGCCGACGACTCGCTGATCGCGGCGCTGTCGAGCGCGGCGGCCGACCCGTCGACGTACGACGTCCCGAACTCCGTCGATCTCGACCGGCGCGAGGCCGAGGCCGCGGTCTCCGCGAGCGCCGGGCGGACGACGCTCTCGGTGCGCGCCGACCTCGCCCAGCCGGCCGCGATGCGCTGGCGCACCGGCCTGTCCGTCTACTACCGCCTGCGCTGGAAGGGGCGCGACGCCTTCGTCGCGGTCGTCGGACGGACCTACGGCGGCCTCGGCCGCCTGTACTCCGCGGCCGAGCGCGAGCGCGAGCGCGGCGGCCCGTTCACCGGCCTGGCCCGCGGCGGGACCTTCGGCGGGGCCGGCTCGGACGCCGACGGCCGCGCGGTCCTCGACGCGCTCGAGAAGGCCGGCCTGCGCTGGTCGACGATCGCAGACTCGGAGCTGACGCACTGGGATCAGCTGCAGGCCTACCTCAAGGAGCGTCCGGACGGCGTGCGCTACGTGTCGGCCGACCTCGTCTACTCGACGGCCCCGGACACGACCGTGTTCCCGCCGTACGCGGTCTTCACGGCCTCCGGCACGCGCGTCGCGATCCTCGGCCTGACCTCGCCCGGGGCCGCGCGCCTTCTCGACCTCCCGGGCCTGCCCAAGCTCGCGGTGAAGGACCCGGTCCTCGCCGCCGAGGCGCTGATCCCGGAACTGCGCGCGCAGGCCGACGTCGTCGTCGCCCTCTCCGCGATGAGCCCGGCCGACAACGCGCGCCTGGCCTCGTCCCTGCGCGGGATCGACCTGATCCTCGCCGACGACGCGCCGTTCCTGAGCTTCGCGACCCCGCCGAAGACCGTCGTCGCGCAGGGCGAGCGGCGGCCTTTCGCGAACCCGTTCCCGCCGATCCGCGCCTACGACCCGGCCCTGAACCTCGTCTCGATCCTCCGCCGCCCGGCGCCGGACGGCGGCGAGGACTGGCGCGTCGCGCAGTCGGCCGTGCTCCTCGACGACTCCCTGCCGCCCGCGCAGGGCTTCCCGGAGGCCGCCTTCTCCGACTTCGCCGCGGCCTCGTCGACCGAGCCGGCGCTGCTGCCGTCGGCGCGCGAGACCTTCCCGCCGTCTCGGCGCGCCGGCCTGCCGGTCTACCGCGCGCGCGACTTCTGGACGCTCGCCGCGGGCCTCGAGACCGAGCGGGCGCGCGCCGAGGCGGGCCTGCTCCCGGCCTGGGGTCTCCCGGAGCAGACCGTCGGCGAGGTGCGCCGGGCGCTCGCGCGCAAGTGGCTCGGCCGCCGCGACGAGCCGGTGACCGTCGCCGTCGACGGAAGCCGCCTGAAGACGCTGGCCGACCGGGCCGCCGCGCAGGCGGACCGCGAGGCGAAGGGCCTGCCGCCGTCCGGCGGCCTTTCCTTCGTCGTCTCCGGCTTCGACGCGAAGGGCTTCCTGCACGGCGCGCCGCTGGACCCCTCCGGGACCTACCGCCTGGCGACGACGCGCTCGGCCGCCGAGGCCCTCGGCCTGCCGCCGCCCTACGACCCGGTCCCGGGAGCGGCGACGCTGGTCGCGGCCGTCCTGCCGGGCCTGGAGGCCCGCGCCGGCGCCGATCCCGACGACTACCGCGCCTGGATGGGCGGCGCGCCGCTCGCGGAGCCGGGCCTCTGGAAGATCAACTTCCGCGACATCAGCCTGAACGTCCAACAGACGAAGGTGCAGACCTCGGACGCCTTCGACTCGGTCGTCAACGCGCGCGCGCAGGGCGCCGACGAGCTGACGATCGGCGGCGCGGTCAAGACCGACGCGATCTACCTGCACCGCGAGTACAAGTGGACCAACACCCTCGAGATGGAGTACGCGAAGGACCGCATCAGCCCGCGCAACGCGCCCGCCTCGACGAACCTGTCCGCCAACCGCATCATGCTGCTCAGCCTCGACACCAAGCGCGTCGGCGGCATCCCGTACGGCTGGCTCGCGCAGTCGTGGGGCCCGTCGCTCGGCGCCGAGTTCGACGGCGAGTTCGTGCCGTCGACGCCGGGCCTGCCCCGCAAGCAGGTCTACAGCGTGTTCCCGGGCTTCGAGTTCTACGACGGCTCGGTCCTCTCGAGCCTCGAGACGACGGGCATCGTCAAGCGCGACCTGTCGCGCGTCCCGCCGAACACGCAGACCGGTCTGCGCCTGCGCGCGCTGGTCTCGACGCCGGTCGGCGGGCGCGGCGCGACGCTCAGCGGCGAGCTCTGGAACAACTACTTCTTCCTGACGCGCAGCGACAACGCCAGCGACCTGCGCGTCGAGGGCGACGCGAACGCGAAGCTGTCGATCCCGGTCCGCAAGTACCTGTCCGTCTCCCCGTCCGTCGACCTGTACTGGTTCGAGCTCAAGACGCGTCCGCTCTGGGGCTACAGCCTGATGACCGGGATCTCGATCGGCTTCTCCCGCCTCTGGAAGCCCCAGTACGAGCCGTTCTAGGCGGAGCGCCCGAGCCGCGCCCGGAGCAGGATCTCGTAGGCGTGGCCGAACGGGGCCGGCCGGCTCGCGTAGAGGCTGATCGCCTCGACCGGCCGGCGCAGCCCCAGCGGCGGCAGGGCGGCCAGCGCCTCCTGGAAGGGGGGCGGCGCGTCGACGCGCCGGTTGCGGCCGAGGGTCAGGTGCGGCGCGTAGGGCCGCGGCTCGTCGCGCCCGAGCGCGGCCGCCAGCGCCTCCAAGCGCTCGCGCCCCTCGTCGACGCCGATCCAGACCACGCGCGGCCGGTCGATCGCCTCGAAGGCCCCGGCGCGGCCGTAGACGACCTCGAAGGGCGCGGCCGCCGCCGCGGCCCGCCGCATCAGGGCCTCCAGCTCCGGCAGGCGCGCCTCCGGCGTCTCGCCGAGGAAGCGCAGGGTCACGTGCATGTCGCGCGGGTCCACCCAGCGGTAGTCGCCCGGCTCCCGGCGCAGGCGCCGGACGGCCGCCGCGGCGGCGGCGCGGACCTCCTCGTCGGCGGCGACGGCGAAGAACAGGCGCATGGTCGGTTGGAAGACGGGCCCAAAAGATAGACAATCCCCCCATGCCCGTCAAGGAGAGGCCGTGAAGGCCGTCGCGACGCGGGTCCTGAGCGCGGCGGTGACCCTGCGCGACGGCCGATGCTCCGGCGAGCGCCGCGCGACCGGTCCCGGCCTGCTGGTCCTTCTCGGCGTGGCGCACGGCGACGGCCCCGAGCAGGCCGACAAGCTCGTCGACAAGCTGCTGGCCCTGCGCATCTTCCCGGACGAGAACGGCCGCTTCGACAAGTCGGTCCTGGACGCGCGCGGGGAGATCCTGCTGGTCTCGCAGTTCACCCTCTGCGCGTCGCTCAAGGGAGGCCGGCGTCCCGACTTCGGCGCCGCCGCCCGCCCCGAGCTCGCCGAGCCCCTCTACCGCCGCGCCGCCGAGCGCCTGGCCGCCTCGGGCCTGACCGTCAAGACCGGCGAGTTCGGCGCCTCGATGGCCGTCGAGTCCGTCAACGACGGGCCCGTGACCCTCCTGCTGGACACCGACGCCTTCTAGACCGAAGGACTTTTTTCGTCTAGGTCCTTCGGGGAAAAACAAAGGTTGACGGGCGTCAAACGGGCCCGTTGACCGGATTCATAGGTTCCCCCTTGCATTCCGCGGTACACTAATCCCGCTAATTTAAGGATGGTATCGCGATGAAGATCAAGCACGCTCTGTTCGTCCTGGCCCTGCCGGCGCTCCTCGCCGGCGCCGCCGCCGCCCAGGTCGCCCCGCTCACTCCCCTCGGCCGCAGCCCGCTCGCCGGTCTGCCGACTTTGCTTCCCTCGCCGCTGACCGGCCCGTACGCCGGCATGCCGACCGTCCTGCCCGCGCCGTCGCTGACGCCGAGCCTGTCCGCGCCGGCGCCCCTGCCGGCTCCGGCGGCGCCCGTCGCCGTCGCCCTCCCCGCCGCCGCGGCGCCGCTTCCGGCCGTCACGGTGGACGCGACGCGCGAGAACGTCCGCCATCCGCTGAAGCAGGTCGTCCCCGGCGTCACGATCCGCTTCACCGGGAAGGACTCGACCTCGGACAAGAAAGAGAAGCTCGACGAGACGTTCGACGGCCGCCGCGCCCCCGAGAAGGACGCGATCGAGCCCGGCCTCCGCCCGGTGATCGGCTCCGAGCGCCACGTCAGCCTCCCCGAGTGGGACCTCGAGAACGAGATCGGCGTCCGCTGAAGATCCTCGCCCGAACGCGATGAGAAGGGCCCCGGCTCCGGCCGGGGCCCTTCGCGTTTCCGGGAGGCGCTAGGCGGTCCGCCGCGCCCGGCCCAGGCCGGCGAGCGCGCCCGTCAGCGCCAGGCCCAGCGCGGCCAGCGCCAGGCCCCAGTTCCGGGCGGGAGAGGTCATGCGCAGGAGCAGCGCGTGGCGCCCCGGCGGGACGACCAGGCCGAGCAGGGCGTGGCCGGCGCGATAGAGGCGCGCCGGCCGTCCGTCCAGCCGCGCGCGCCAGCCCGGGTACCAGACCTGGCTGAGGACGAGGAAGTTCGTCCCGCGGCTGTCCACGTCGTAGGCGTAGCGGTCGTAGCCGAGACGCGTCAGCCGCGCGGTCCCTCCGGCGAAATCCAGGCGCTGTCCGCCGCCGCCGCCCCAGCCCAGCACGGGCGGGTCGAGGATCGGGCCGGAGGCCAGCGCGCGCAGGGAGGCGGCCTCGTCGGCGACGGGACGCAGGGAGCGCGCGAAGAAGGCCGGGCCCAGCGGGGAGCGGTCGCGCCAGGCGTAGACCGGGCCCGGGACGACGCCGCGGTAGAAGCGGAAGACGGGCGCCGCGTCCTCGCGGCCCGCCGGCGCCCAGCCGATCCTCGCCAGCGGCAGGGGACGGTCGGAGAGGAGCGTCTGCGCGTCCAGGCCGCGCAGGAGGTCGGGGCGCGCGATCGAGAGCAGGTCCGTCCAGACCGCCGCGCGCGGCCCGCCCGGCGCCGCGGCGCCGGAGCGCAGGACCTCCAGGTACTCGGCGTAGTCGCGCAGGTTCATCGGCGAGTAGGCGTTGACCAGGTCGACGCCGACGGCCGCGGCCTGGCCGTAGGCGAGCGCGCCGCGCCCGATCGCGGCCGTGCGCCCGTTCGAGGGCGAGCGCGCGGTCAGCGCGGGGAAGGGCGCTGGCGGGACCAGCGCCGCGAGCGGGACCGAGCGCAGGCGCGGCAGCATCCGCGCGCACGAATCGGCCAGGGTCGGCAGGAGCAGAAGGGCCGCGGCCGCCAGCTCCCGGCGGGACCGGCGCGCGCGCAGGAGGACGTCGACGCCCAGCCCCGCCAGCAAGACCGCCGCGGCCTGCGCCGGCAGGAGGAGGCGCGACGAGCGGCGGAACAGCGCCCAGCCCGGGGCGAAGCGGTAGGCCAGGCCCAGGAGCGGCGTATCGAAGGAGAGCAGGACCGCCGCCGCGACGAGCGCGAGCAGGATCGCCGCGCGCCGGCGCTCCCGGGCCAGCGCGACCGCCCAAAGGGGCAGGAGCCAGAGGCCGAAGTAGAAGTTGTTCTCCCAGTACTCGAGCCGCGCGCCCCCCGCGTCGAACGGCGCGAAGAGGGTCTTCAGGTCCGTCCAGCGCGGCGCGCCCGCGCTCAGGAAGGACGGGTCGCGCGCGGCGCGCGTGCTGAGCGCGGCGAACTGCAGGCGCGGCAGGAGGCCGGGCGCGGCGATCAGGAGGGCCAGCGCGGCCGCGGCCGCGACCGCGAGCAGAGCGCGGACGCGCGTCCGCGGCTCCGACCGGGACAGGCGCCAGACGAGCAGGGCGGCCAGCCCCCAGCCCGCGAAGTACAGCGTCTGCGGGAAGCCCTGGAGCGCCGCGAGCCCCGCCGCCAGCGCGAGGGCCGCCGTCCGGCCGGGGCTCGGGCGCTCGAGCAGGCGGTCGAAGAGCAGGACGAGGAGGGGCGTCAGCGCGTACGTCTCGAGGGGCCCGAGCCAGCCCGCGTCGATCAGGGCGAGCGCGCGCCAGCTCAGCATGTAGGCCGCGCCGCAGAAGAAGGCCGCGGCCGGACGCTCGAGGTAGCGCCGGGCGCACGCGTACATCGCCAGGCCCGAGAGCAGGACGTTGAGGAGGATCATCAGGGCGAGCGCGCGGCCCGGCGGCAGGACGAGGCCGAGCCAGCGCAGCGGCGCCTCGAACTCCGCGGCCGGGTCGGCCTGGGCGGGCTGGCCCGAGTTCTCGGACGGGTTCCACGCCGGGATCCGCCCCTCCGCGGCGAACGCGCGCCTCTCGAGGGAGACGAGCCCGACGCCCATCGCGGCGAGGTCCGAGCGCGGCGAGGCCGGAAGCCCCGGCCCCGCCCAGAGCCGGACGAGCGCGCCGGCGCCGAGGACCAGCAGGAGCGCCGCCGCCGCGAGGTCCGCTCTCGGTCTCAACGCGGGCGCCTCAATCGGCGAGCTTCTCGAGCAGGTAGACGGTCTCCAGAGACTTGAAGAGGGCGCGCTCCTTGAGGTCCGCGTCCTCGGTGTGGCCGCCCTCGGTGTCCTCGTAGAAGTAGACCTTGTGGCCGAGCGCCTCCATCTTCGCGGCCATCTTGCGCGCATGGGCCGGTCCGACGCGGTCGTCGGCGGTCGAGGTCTCGAAGAAGACCTGCGGGTAGGCGCGCTCGGAGGCGGGCCGGACGTTCTGGTACGGAGACCACTGGAGGATCTCCGCGCGCATCTTCGGGTCGGCCGGGTTCCCGTACTCGGCCTCCCAGCTGGCGCCGGCCGCGATCTTCGGGTAGCGGATCATGTCGAGGAGCGGCACCTGGCAGACGACCGCATGGAAGAGCTCGGGGCGGCGGACCATCGTCGCGCCGACGAGCAAGCCGCCGTTGGAGCCGCCCATGATGCCGAGCCGCCGCGGCGACGTGAACTTCGAGGCGATCAGCGCCTCGGCGACCGCGGCGAAGTCGTCGAAGGCGACCGGGCGCTTTTCTTTCAGCGCCGCGTCGTGCCAGCGCGGCCCGTACTCGCCGCCGCCGCGGATGTCGGCCAGCGCGTAGGAGCCGCCGCGCTCGAGCCACAGGGGTCCCAGCATGTCCATGTAGCTCGGCCGCATCGAGATCTCGAAGCCGCCGTAGCCGTAGAGGAGCGTCGGATTGGCCGAGTCGGCGACCGCGCCGGTCGCGTGGACGAGGAAGAACGGGATCGCGGTCCCGTCCGGCGCCTTCGCGAAGCGCTGCTCGACGACGAAGCGCGACGCGTCGAAGCGCGGGGGCAGGCTCTTCAGGCGCTCGGGGGCCGCGCCGGGCGCCAGGCGGTCCAGGCTCGGCGGCGTCAGGAAGTCCTCGTAGCCGTAGAAGAAGTCGTCGTGGAAGTCGTCGGCGTCGGAGACGAAGGCGGTGCCGTCCGTCGGCGCGGGCAGGGCCGCGAGCGTCCAGCGGCCCTTCGCGTCCGGGACCGCCGACCACAGCCCGGTGCGCACGTCGCGCATCACCGCCAAGAGCACCGCGTCCTTCGTCGTCGCGACCCCGGCCAGCGACGAGCGCTCGTCGGGAACCCACACCGCCGCGACGCGAGGGCGGCGGCCCGCGCGCACGTCGGCCAAGTCCATCGCGACGAGGGAGCCCGCCGGATAGTCCTCCTTCCCGCGCCGCCACTCCGAGCGCAGGCGCGCGAGGAGCCGCCCGCGGAAGACCCCCTGCGGCGAGGCGTCGTCGGGCAGGGGCACGCGGACCTTGCGGCCTCCGTCCAGCAGCCACAGCAGGCTCTTGAAGAAGCTCGGGTCGCGCGAGACGAAGGCGGTCGTTCCCTCGGGGCGGACGAAGACCATCTCGTCGGCGCTGACGTCGCTCTTCGGCGCCTCCAGCAGGAGGCGCGCGCGCGACAGCGGCTCGCCGCGCCGCCAGAGCCGGATCTCGCGCGGATAGCCCGAGGACGTCAGGCTCCCCGGGCCGAAGTCCGTGCCGACCAGCAGGTCGTCCTGGTCGAGCCAGGAGACGTCGCTCTTGGCGTCCTTGAGGAAGAAGCCCTTCGCGACGAAGGCCTTCGCGTCCGTATCGAACTCGCGGTACTGCGTCGCGTCCCGGCCGCCGCGCGAGAGGCCGACCATGCACAGGCGCCCCTCCGGCGGCAGGCAGGACGCGCCCGCGAACACCCAGTCGACCTTCTCGGCCTTGTCCAGCGCGTCCACGTCGAGGATGGTCTCCCAGGCCGGGTCGGCCTTCCGGTACTCGGCCAGCGTCGCGCGCCGCCACAGCCCGCGCGGGTGCTCCTTGTCGCGCCAGAAGTTGTACAGCCAGTCCCCGCGCCGGGTCACGTACGGGATCTTGTCCTTGGCCTCGAGCAGGCGCAGGGCCTGCGCGTGGACCGCCTCGTAGCGCGGGTCGGAGGTCAGCGCGGACAGCGTCGCCGAGTCCTGCGCGCGGACCCACTCCAGCGCCCGCGGGCTGCGCGGCGTCTCGAGCCAGAGGTAGGGATCCTTCTGCGCGGCGGCGGGAAGGGCGAGGACGAGGAGGAGGAGCGTTCGGATCATGACGGGCATCCTACCAAACCCCGCGCCCGGCTCCGCGCGAAAAGGGCCCCCGCCTCGCGGCGGGGGCCCCGCGATCGAGCGGCGGAGCGGCTACCAGGAGTAGCGGACGGTGTAGGTGACGACCGACTCGCCGTCCTTCTTGACCGGGACCGAGAACTCGACCGTCTGCGCGTCCTTCTTCGTCCACTTCTGCGAGGCGTCGACGATCTTCCAGTTCGTCCAGCGGTACAAGTGCTCGACGACCGTCACCGTCGCGTCCGAGTCCTTGTGGTTGCGCAGGCGGATCTCGAAGGTCTCGGTGAAGCGGCGCTTGCGGAAGTCGGACGAGAAGTCGGTCCGCTTGCGCTCGCCGACCAGGTCGAAGGCCTCGCCCATCTTCACGCGCACCCGCTCGTCCTTCGGCGTGTGGTCGATCGCGTCCTCGCCGGCGAACTGGAGCGAGCCGTCGTCGTCCTTCTTGTAGACGCGCACGCGCCCCTTCGGCAGAGGGATGCCCAGGCCGTCGGCCTTGCGGTTCTCGAACTGCAGGAAGACGTCGACCTTCTTGTTCGAGGCCGTGCCGTAGCCGGGGTTCCAGTTGCCGGAGTCTCCGAAGGAGGTCCAGTAGACGCCCTGCGCGCCGTCGTAGACGTAGAGCTTCCGGATCGGCACGCCCGAGGCCGAGGCCATCTCGACCTGCTTCGACGAGTCGTCGGCCAGCGTCGTCGGCCTCTGGAGCGTGTACATGTGGTACTCGAAGAAAGGCTTCTCGACCATCTCCGGCGCCGCCCGAGCCGCGTCCATGGCCCCGGCCAGAGCCATGATGCGATACGTCGGCCGCGGCGCGCGGTGGACGTCGCCGGCGATCAGCTTGAGACGCGCGTCCTTGTACGCCGCCCCCGAGTTGTTGTTGACGGTCACCCAGGCGGTCAGGTCCCCGCGGTCGTCGTCCTTGTTCGAGACCAGCACGTAGTCGGCGCTCCAGGACATCCCGGAGGTCAGGTAGCTGATCTCGGCCTTCTGCCGCCCGCCGCGGTCGGCGTCCACGGTCCAGACCAAGGTCGGCTTGGTCAGCAGGCCGTCCGGCAGGGCCGGCAGGACGGGGTTGCCGGGCGGGTTGATCAGGATCTTGCCGTCGCCCTCGCGCAGGACGCGGCCCCCCGCGTTCGAGAGCAGGACGCCGCGCGTCGTCGTCTCCTTGCCGTCGCGCCCGGGCGGGGTGACCAGCTCGATCTCCTTGCCCAGGTAGCGGTCCATGATCTTGTCGGGGCTGGCGAGGTCGTAGCGGAAGTCCTGCTCGAGCACCTGGACCCCGGCCGGATCGCTCAGCGACTTGAAGTGGACGCTGGTCGGGTCGATCTGCGCGGCGACGTCCTCGACGCGCAGCTCCTGCACGCCCTTCTTGAGCGCGAGCTCGCGCGTCTCCTTCACCAGGCCCAGGTTCGAGTTGTAGACGGTCACTTCGGCCGCGAAGGCGGCGGGCGCCAGCGCGAGCAGGAACGACGACAGGATGATCTTCATCGGGACACCTCCACGCCAAGTCCGACGCCGCCATGATAGGAAAGTTCCCGGGGCTGGAAATCGAACGCATGTTCGGTTATACTGGGAGCATGTTCGTGGCCGTCGAAGACTACGAGGACCGGGGCCTGCGCCTCGACGAGCGCCTGATCAAGCGCCCGGCCGCGACCTTCTTCCTGCGCGCCGTCGGCGGCGCGCCCGAGACCGGCGTCAAGGACGGCGACCTCCTGATCGTCGACCGCGGCGAGCCGCCCGCCCCCGGCCGGACCGTCGTCGCCGTCGTGCGCGGCGAGCTCGCGGTGCGGCGCCTGCCGCCGGGCTGGCGCGAGGACGACGGCCTCGAGGTCTGGGGCGTCGTCGCCTGGCTGATCCGCGCCCCGCGGCCGTGAGCGTCCTGGCCCTCGTCGACTGCAACAACTTCTTCGTCTCCTGCGAGCGCGTGTTCCGCCCGGGGCTCGAGCGGCGGCCGGTCGTCGTCCTGTCCAGCAACGACGGCTGCGTGATCTCGCGCTCCGAGGAGGCGAAGGCCCTCGGCATCGGCATGGGCGTCCCGTTCTTCGAGGTCCGCGCCCTCTGCGTGGAGAACCGCGTCGAGGCGATCTCGGCCAACCACGAGCTCTACGCGGACCTCTCGCGCCGCGTCGCCGCCGTCCTGCGCCGGCACGCGCCCGACGTCGAGGGCTACTCGATCGACGAGTCCTTCCTGACCTTCCCGCCGGACGGCGACCCGCTGGCGAGGGCGCGCGCCCTGCGCGCGGAGGTCGCGCGCTGGACGGGCGTGCCGGTCTCGGTCGGCCTGGGTCCGTCGAAGGCCCTGGCCAAGCTCGCCTCCGACAAGGCCAAGAAGGCCGGGGGCGTGCTGTCCCTGCTGGAGGCCGGCGCGCGCGAGCGCGTCCTCGCGGCGACCCCGGTCGAGCAGGTCTGGGGGATCGCGCGCCGGTCGGCCGAGCGCCTGGCCGCGCACGGCGCGCGCACGGCCGCGGACTTCGCCGCGCTCGACGACGCGCTGCTCCGCAAGACGCTCGGCGTCGGAGGCCTGCGCCTGGCCCAGGAGCTCCGCGGCCTCTCGGTGCTCGCGCACTCGAGCGTCGCGCCGCCGCGCCAGTCGGTCACCGTCTCGCGCTCCTTCGGCCGCGCGGTCGGCGCCCTCGGCTCCCTCGAATCCGCCGCGGCCGCCTTCGCCGCCCGCGCCGCGGAGCGCGCCCGCCGCCACGGCCTGCGCGCCGGCGCCTTGTCCGTCTTCGTCGGCTGGCGCGAGGACGGGCGCGTCCTCTCGGACGCGCTGTCGGAGCGCCTGCCGCCGACCGACCGGACGCCCGACCTGGTCCGCGCGGCGAAGGCCCTGATCGGCCGCCTCTTCGTCGAAGGCCGCTCCTACCGGAAAGCCGGCGTCGTGCTCGGCGCTCTCGAGGCCGCGGAGACCCCGCAGGCCGAGCTCTTCGACGACGGGGCCGAGAGGCGCGCGCGGCGGCTGGAGAAGACGGTGGACGGCCTCAACGCGGCGCTCGGGCCGGGGACGCTGAGCTTCGGCGGCGACAGGCTCGCGCGCGCCTGGGCGCCGCGCTCCGAGCGGCGCTCTCCCTGCTGGACGACCCGCTGGGAGGACCTCCCGCGGGTCCGCTGAGGCCTACATCCGCGGGACGGAGTAGGGGACCGAGGACGGCGTCTCGCGGCAGCGGCCGAGGAGGCAGCCGGCGACGACGAAGAGGACCAGGCCGATCGCGGAGAAAGCGACCACGAAGAGGGCGCCCCCGGCGGTTCCGCCCGCGGCGAACGAGGCGAAGCGAGGGTCCAGTCCGACGGCGGAAATCATGATGTTCATGCGCTCAGTGTAGCGGGGCCCCGTTTCGCCTTTATTACGGCCGGCGGCGAGGTCGGTTCGCACCTCAAGCGTAGCACAAGAGCAACGCTCCCGCCACCGAACATCCGGCGAACGCGCGGGATCAGCGGCGGCGCCGGCGCCAGGAGCCGAGGCGCACCTGCCCCGGCAGGGACTCGCGCACGCCCTCGAAGTCGAGGCGGCCGGCCGCGAGATCGACGGCCGCCAGGCGCACCCGGATCTTCGCGCCAAGCGCCGCGCGCCCGCCGCGCAGGAGCCCGACCGCGCCGGACTCCGGAAGGGCGACGAACAGGCCCGCCGCCGTCGCGTTGACGACGACGCCTTCGAAGGTCTTTCCGACCTCGCGCCCGAGCAGGCGCGCGCGGGCCAGGTCCACCGCGCGGCGCTCGGCCTCCTGCGCCGCGCGCTCGCGCTCCGAACAGCGGATCCCCGCCGCGGCGAGGTCGCGCCCCCCCGCCCGCGCGCCGGCGCGTCCCTCGAGCAGGTCTTTCAGCGCGCGGTGGACCAGCAGGTCCGGATAGCGGCGGATCGGCGACGTGAAGTGGCAGTAATCCGCGGAGGCCAGCCCGAAGTGCCCGCCCTTCTCCGGCGAGTAGACGGCGAGCTTGAGGCTGCGGATCACCTGGATGTTCGCGGTCTCCTCGAACGGATGCCCGCGCGCCGCGTCGAGCAGGCTCTGCAGGCCCTCGGCCGGATGCGCGACGAGAGAGGTCTTGGCGCGGATGCCGAGCCTGCCCAGCTCCTCCTGCAGCTGCTGGAGACGCTCCGGGTCCGGGTCCTCGTGCAGGCGGCGCAGGAACGGGACGCGCGCCTTGGACAGAGTCCGCGCGACGGCCTCGTTGGCGGCGAGCATGAACTCCTCGATCAGGCGGTGGCTGTCGAGGCGCGCGCGCTTCTCGACGGCGCGGGGCTCGCCGTCCGGGCCGCAGACGACCTTGTACTCGGGCGCGGCCAGGTCGAGGGCGCCGCGGCGCAGGCGCGCGGCGGTCAGAACCTTCGCGAGCCGCCCCATCCGGAGCACGGCGTCGCGCACGTCGGCGGCGACGCGCGGGACCTCGCGCCCGTCCAGGAGCTCCTGGACCTCCTCGTAGGTGAAGCGGCGGCGCGAGCGGATGACGGTCTCCTCGATCCGGCTCCCCAGGATCTCGCCGTCCTCGCGCAGGTCCAGCCAGCAGGTCATCGTCAGGCGCGGCACGTCCGGCCGCAGCGAGCACAGCCCGTCCGAGAGCTCGGGCGGCAGCATCGGGATCACGCGACCGGGGAGGTACACGCTCGTCCCGCGCCGGTAGCCCTCGCGGTCGAGCGGCGAGTCCGCGCGCACGTAGTGCGCGACGTCGGCGATGTGCACGCCCAGGCGCAGGCGCCCGGAGCCCGCCTCCTCCAGCGAGACCGCGTCGTCGAAGTCCTTCGCGTCGGCGCCGTCGATCGTGAAGACCGCCGGGCCGAAGAGCTCCGGCCGGCCGTCCCAGTCGGCGGGCGAGGGATCGGCGGGCAGGGCCGCGGCCTCGTCCAGAGCCGCCGCGGGGAAGGCCGTCGGGATCTCGCGCGCGGCCAGGACCGCCGACAGCCGCGCCTTCGGATCGGCGGGATCCCCGATCAGCTCGACGACGGTCCCGCCGGCCGCGCGCTCCTCGGTCGGCCAGCGCTCGATCCGGAGCGCGGCGAGCTTGCCTTCGGCGAGCCGGACGTCCTTCTCGGCGCCGAGGACCTGGACCGCGCCTTCCTCGCCGCCGTCCTCGGGCACCAGAGCCCAGAACTTTCCGGCGCGGCGCAGGACCCCGACCAGGGTCGTCCGCGCCCGGGCGACGACGCACACGATCGTCCCCATTCGCCGCCCGCCTCGCTCCTCGAAAACGCGCGCCTGCACGCGGTCGCCGTCCATCGCCAGGCGCAGGCTGGGCCCGCGCAGGTAGACGTCGGGCTCGCCCTCGGTCTCGGACAGCAGGAACGCGAAGCGCCCGCGGTGCTGGATGCGCCCCTCGACGAGGGGCTCGCCGCGCCTTTTCATCGCGGCATTATCGCACAAAACGCCGCGCGGCTTCCCTTAGAAGGCCAGCGGGGAGACGCCGCCCAGGAGCTGGCCGTGCTCCGAATGCTGGGCGGGCGTCGGGCGCAGGTCCGACGGCGCCGGCGGCTGGGCCTGAGCCCAGATCCGGTCGAAATAGGCGGCGTAGCCGGCGACGTCGTCCGGGGCGTCGAGGTAGGCGGCGTTCTCGTAGTTGTGGAGCTCGCCGTTCATCGTCCAATTGAAGGAGCCGGTCTCGACGAGCCGGCCGTCGAAGACGCCGAACTTGTTGTGCATGACGCCCCTCTGCCCCGGGCCGCGGATCCCGGCCGACAGGCGCACGTCGAAGCCCATCGTCGCCATGTCCTGCATCTCCTTCAGGAAGCCGTACTGGGAGCGGTCGAAGATCAGCCGGACCTTCAGGCCCCGGTCCTTCGCGCGCTTGAGCGCGGCGATGATCTGGTCGTTCGTGAACGAGAAGTTCGCGAGGTCCACGCCCTCCTTCGACGCGTCGATCGCGGCGGCGATCAGCGCCGCGGTGCCCTGCGGCGTGTAGGACTCGGCCGGCAGGCGCGTCCCGTTCAAGGACAGCGGCCGGTCCGGATCCTGCGGCGCCGGCGGCAGCGGCGGCGTGTGCGCCTCCGGGTTCGGGTCGAACTCCAGCTTCGGCGGCGGGTTGTTCAGGTCCACGGGACGCGCGATCGACCACATCCAGTCCCAGTAGCGCTGGAACGAGGCGACGCGGTGCGGCGCGTCGTCGAAGTAGGCGTTCTCGAAATGCATCGTGTCGGCGGCGGCGGTCCAGTTGTAGGAGCCGGCCTCCATCAGCTTCCCGTCGAAGATGCCGACCTTGTTGTGCATGATCCCGTACGGGCCGCCCCCGCGCAGGGTGCGCAGTTCGAAGCCGCCGTCGATCAGGGACTGGACCTCGGGCGTGCGGTGCCAGTTCGGCTTCTCCGGGTACACGTGGCCCTGGTCGAGGACGATGCGGATCTTCACGCCGCGGGCCTTCGCGCGCGCGAGCGCGTCGCGGACGCTCGAGAGGGCCAGCTCGTAGATCGCGACGTCGAGCGTCGTCTTCGTCGCGTCGATCGCCGCGATCAGGTGCGCGCTGATCTGGGTCTGGTCCGAGAACATCCGCGTCGGCAGGGAGACGCCGTTGAAGCTCAGGCTGTCGCCGCGCGCGGCGCTCGGGGCGGCGGCGGGCTCCGCCGGGACGGGGCCGGTCTCCGGGCCCGACATCGCGGCGCCGTCGAAGACGCGGCGGCCCTCGGCGAAGCCCGTCA
>JAGWRY010000357.1 GCA_028869495.1 Elusimicrobiota bacterium
CGCCGGCTCTCGGCCCGGCCGGCCAGCAGGGCCGCGCGCAGGGCCGGGGCGGCGTCGCGCTCGGCGCGGGAGAGGTAGACGTTGCGGCTCGACAGGGCCAGGCCGTCCTCCTCGCGCACGATCGGCACGCCGACGAGCGCGGCGGGGACGTCCAGGTCGCGGGCGAGGCGCCGCAGGATCCCGAGCTGCTGGAAGTCCTTCTCGCCGAAGTAGGCGCGGTCCGGCCGGACTTGGTTCAGGAGCTTCAGGACGACGGTCGCGACCCCGCGGAAGTGGCCGGGGCGGTATTTCCCGCAGTAGAGCCCGCCCAGGCCCTCGACCTCGACGTGCGTGCGGAAGCCGTCCGGGTACATCTCGGCGGCGGACGGCGCGTAGACGAGGTCGGCCCCGGCGGCGGCGGACAGACGCCGGTCGGCGGGGAGCGCGCGCGGGTAGCGGCCGTAGTCCTCGCCGGGGCCGAACTGGAGGGGGTTGACGAAGACGGAGACGACGACGCGGTCGTTCTCGGACGCCGCGCGCCGGATCAGCTCGCCGTGGCCGCGGTGCAGGGCGCCCATCGTCGGCACGAAGCCGACCGACAGGCCGCGCGCGCGCCAGGCGAGGACGGCGCGCGCCAGCGCGGCCTTCGTGCGCACGACGGGGACGCTCCGGGCTCTCACAGGTTGCGGTCGAAGAAGCCGGAGACGCGGGTGTCGTACTCGACGCCGGCGGCCTCGCGGCACTTGGCGTGGAAGGCGCCGGGAACGATCCACAGCTGCTTGGGCTCGAGGGCGGCGTCGAAGACGCGCCGGACGTCGTCCTCCGGCATCAGGTCGTCGCGCTCGCCGCCGATGACGAACAGCGGGCGGGGCGCGATGCGCGGGGCGGACTCGACCGGGTTGAAGTCGTCGACGCGGCGGTCGCCGACGCGGCGGCGCAGGATCCACATCGCGACGTCGATCAGCGGGAAGCGCGGCACGCGCAGGTGGTTCCAGCTCCAACGCTCGACGACGCCGCGGTAGTCGGAGAACGGGCTCTCGACGACCGCGCAGCGCAGGTCGGGATGGTTCGGCAGCGACGCGACGGTCACGGCCGCGCCCATCGACAGGCCGAAGACGCCGATGCGGTCGGCGAGCTCGGGCTTGTTCTTCCTCAGCCACTCGACGGCGGCGTCGAAGTCCTGGGTCTCGAGGCCGCCGATCGTCGTGAACTCGCCGCCGCTCTCGCCGTGGGAGCGGAAGTCGAAGTAGAACAGGTTGAAGCCGGCGTTCTCGTTGAGGAAGTACGTCATCTTCAGGAGCTCGCCCTTGTTGTCGCCCCAGCCGTGGCACATCAGGATCGTGCGCTTGTCGCCGTTCGGCGAGGGGAGGAGCCAGCCCTTCAGCTCGAGGCCGTCCTTCGTCGCGAAGTCGGCCTTCTCGTAGCGCAGGCCGAACTGCTCGGGGAAGACCCACATCGGCGACATCGCCGGCGGATGCATGACCAGGCCCGAGCCCCACCAGGCGACGGCGAGCAGGAGGACGGCCAGCCCCGCGAGGACCGCCGCCGTCCAGAGGATCATGCCGGCGAGGAGAACGAGTGCTCGGGGCCCGGGAAATCCCCGTCGCGGACCTCGCGGCAGTAGTCGGCGACGGCCTGCACGGCCAGCCCGCGCAGGGACGCGTAGCGCTTGACGAACTTGGTCGGGCCGCCCTCGGTCAGGCCGAGCATGTCGTCGCTGACGAGCACCTGCCCGTCGCAGTGCGGACCCGCGCCGATGCCGATCGTCGGGATCTGCAGCCTGCGGCTGATCTCCTTGGCGAGGTCGGCCGGCACGCACTCGAGCACGACCGCGCAGCAGCCGGCGCCCTCGAGGACGCGCGCCTCGGTCAGGATGCGCTCGGCGTCCTGGGGCTTGCGCCCCTGGACCTTGTAGCCGCCGAGGCGGTTGACCGCCTGCGGCGTCAGGCCGATGTGCCCGAAGACCGGCACGTTGACCTTCAACAGCTCCTTGACGACCGGCGCGACCTCGAGGCCGCCCTCGAGCTTGACCGCGTGCGCGCCGCCTTCCTTCAGGAAGCGCCCGGCCGCGCGCGCCGCCTCGCGGACGTCGAGCTCGTAGCTGAGGTAGGGCATGTCGGCGACCAGAAGCGCCCGCGACAGGCCGCGCTTGACCGCCTTGACGTGGTGCATCATCTCGTCGAGCGTCACCGGCAGGGTGCTCTCGTAGCCGAGCTTGGTCATCGCGACCGAGTCGCCGACCAGGACCGCGTCCACGCCGGCCTCCTCGACGATGCGCGCCGTCGGGTAGTCGTAGGCCGTCAGCATCGTGATCTTCAGCCCCTTGCGCTTCATGTCCAGGAGGGTCGCGACCGTCACCGGCTTCGTGCGGTCGGCGGCGTACGTCGGCGCGGATTTGACGGCTTTGGGCTTGTCGGCCATGGGAGGAGAGCTTATCAATTTCCGGACGGCCTTCGCCCGCAGGCCGCCGCGCCGCCGAGGCGGGCGCGCAGGCGCCGGGCGGCGTCCTCCACCTGCGGGCGCAGGGGCGGCGGGGGCTTGAGGCCCGCGGTGCGCGACAGCGCGGACTCGTAGAGCGCGAGGGCGTCGCAGCCGCGCTTCCGGTCCGTCTCGATCGAGCCCAAGGTCAGGACGGCGGGCAGGTAGTCCGGTCGCGCGCGCAGCGCCCGCTCCAGGGACGCGGCGGCGGCCTTCGGATCCCCGCTCAGGTACTCGCAGATCGCGCGCGTGTTGAGGAGGTCGGGGTCGTTCGGGCGCTTCTCGAGGAGGGGGGCGAGAGCCTTCAGCGCGGCCGCGTAGCGCCCGAGGTCCTGCTCCATCGTCGCGATCTCGTAGCGGCGCGCGGGGTCGGGACGCTCGGCGAGGGCGCGGTCGAGCCTGGCGGCGGCGTCGTCCTTGCGGCCCAGGCGGACCAGGAAGGAGGCTTCCTTGACGGAGCTCTTCGCGTCCGGGGTCAGGCCGGCCAGCAGGTCGAGGGCGCGCGCGGGCTCCCCGGCGCCGGCGTAGGCGTCGGCGAGGTCGAGGAGCTTGGGGCGGTCGAGATCCGGGCGCCGCGCGCGGTCGAGCTCGGCGAGGGCATCGGGCTTGCGGCCGAGTCGGGCGAGCAGGCGGGCGCGGGCGAGGCGGACGGCGAAGTCCCCGGAGGAGAGCGGGCGGAGGATCTCCAGGGCGGCGGCGCTCTCGCCGGCGTCGGCGTAGGCGCCGGCGAGCTCCAGGCGCGCGGCGGGATCGCGGGGAAGGCGGCGCGCCGCGGCCAGCTCGGCGAGCGCCTCCGCCCGGCGGCCGAGGGCGAGGAGGGCGCGCGCCCGCGCGATCCGCGCGCCGGCGTCGCGGCGCGAGCTCAAGAGCCCGAGGGCCGCGGCGGGAGAGCCTTGGCGGAGGAAGAGCTCCGCGAGGCTCAGGCCCTGCTCCTCGGTCCGGACCAGCGAGACGGCGCGCTTCAGCGCCGCCTGCGCCTGCGTCCGGCGGCCGGCGCGCGCGAGCGTCTCGGCGCGCAGCTCCCAGGCGCGCTCGGAGGACGGCAGGACATCGACGAGGAGGCCCGACAGAGCGGCCGCCGGCTCGGGCGGCCAGCGCGCGACGATCCGCCCGGCCTGCGCGGCGAAATCATCGGGCGCGGCGCGGCGCAGAGCGGCCAGGGCCGCCTCGCTTCGCGCGTCCCGGGGCCCTCGCACCCGCACCCGCGCGTCCCGGTCCCGCCAGGCGTCCGTCAGTTCCGCGGCGGCGTCGGCGCGGCCGGACAGGCGCCGGAGCGCGAGAGCGCGCACGAAGCTCCAGGCGAGCCGCAGATCCGCGCGCTCCGGGCGCCGGGCCGGCAGGGCGGCCGCGGCGCGGGAGGCGTCGCCCTCGAAGAGGCGGTCCTCGGCGAGGAGGACGCGGGCCTCCTCGTCGTCCGGCGCGAGCGCGGCCGCGCGCGACAGGTCTTCGCCGGCGCCCTCCGCGTCGCCCGCGTCCAGGCGCATCGCGCCCCGCCGCGTCAGCAGCCAG
>JAGWRY010000358.1 GCA_028869495.1 Elusimicrobiota bacterium
CCCCCACCACTCTCCCCCTACGATGATGATGAATCATCATGTAGCAAGGGACTCGAAACCTGGTGGAGTTGAGGATGCGGGGGATGGCTGGGAGAGGGAGAATTTTTGAAAGGAGAGAATGGAGGAGGTTTGGAAACGACGGAAACGGAGTGGGTCGAAGAGGCGGAGAGCGGACCTGAGGCGGGCGAAGACGCGGGGGAGGTCAAGACCCGCCAAGAAACGCTGACGCCGAAGATGCTGGAGGTCATGACAGCCATGTCCGAGTACGGGTATCTCACCATGGCCGAGGTCCAGCTGATCTACGGCAACCGGACCTGGTCCTATCGCCGCGTCAAGGCGCTCCGGGAGCAGGGGCTGGTCGCCGACTTCGACACGCATATGAGCCCCCGCGCGGGTCACCACCTGACCCCGCGCGGCTACCGGGTTTTGGCGCGGGCGGGCCTGCTCAAGACCGGCTGGCGCTTCCATCCGGAGCGCTACACGACCTTCAGTTTCCGGCACCGGATGGCCTGCGCCAAGGTTGGTCTTCTGCTCGAACGGCACCCGCTGGTGCGCGATTTCCGCTCCGAGATCCGGCTATGGAAATACCGCAGGCGTCCGACCGAGAAGATCTGCGACGGTGAGTTTCGCTACCAGGTTCCGGGGCGGGAGCGCTCGGATCGGGTGGGTCTGGAGGTCGAGCTGACGCTCAAGAACAAGACCAAGCTGGAGGAGTCCTTCGAGCAGTTGGGGCGACGTGACTTGGACCAGGTCTGGTGGGTCTGCGGCGACCAGACGGTCTTGAGATCGATGCACCGAGAGGTCGTGGACCGGTGCCTGATCGGGCCTCAGCGCCACTACTTCGTCTTGCTGGACGACTTCCTGGCGGCTAAAGGGCGAGGCGAGCTGATGGAGGCGGGTGGACGGCTCCTCTCGATCGACCCGGAGAAGCCGACCCTGCCGACCAGCGAACCTGAGCGGCCGCCGCCGCCGGAAGAGACCCCGCCGCGCAGCGACGCCGACGCGCCGAGCGCGGCGCCGGCCATCGATCCGGCGTGGAAGATCTACATCCCGAACGATCCGGAGCTCCTGAGGCCGCCCGTTCGGCCGGCATGGGAGCGGAGGAGCCTGTGGAGCCGGCTGGCCGGCGCTTGGGAAGAGAGACGCCGACTCTGGGACTGGGGCGCGGGAGCGCTGGCGCTGATCGTCGCGGCCTGGCTTCTAAGCCTGGGCGCACAGCTCGCCGCCGTGAAGGCCGGGCGATTTCGCCCGGATTCGCCGCTTGCCAGGCGGAGCTGGCAGACCCTCCGGCCGAACGTCGCATTCTGGAAACTGGGAGCTTTCCGCTTGTTGATCCCGTACGCGCTGGTTCGCGGCCGGGAATTTCGGCTCAAGATTGCTTTGGAACGTCTTTCAGCCGATGAGGGCGGGTGCTTGCTGTCGGGCATCATCATCAGGAACGCGCGCGGGCGACGATTGGGACGCTGGCGCGGCCCGAGGCAGGGAATCTTCGGTCTGGAGACGTGGGTTTCGCCGACGATGGCATTCCGGGCGCCCGACGCGCGGCGCCTGACGTTCGACGTGGTTTTGACGGGAGTTCGCTCCGAGTGCGGCTCGTGGCGCGTGCCGGTCATTTTCAATCGATAACCGGGGAGTGAAGAGCCCCTCAATACGAAGGGCCGGATGTGGTCCGGCCCGAACAGGAGAGCAATAGATCAGAAAGAGATCATCGAATCGTCAGAGAAGGTCGAAGAGACGGCCGCCCTGCGGACAGTGTCGGCCTTGGTGGCCAAGCCGGAAAACGCACGGGAGTTCGCCGCGCGCATCGTCGTCAGCGAGAGGCAGGACTTGAAGCAGGCGGAACTTGCCGAGCTTGCGCGATTGCTGGCGCTCTTCGCCAAGTCGGCGGCACGGCAGGAGTTCGAGGCGCGCGGCCTTGATAAGAGCGGCAAGTGGAACTAAACTCCCATGCGCCTCGTAAGCGACTGGAAGGGGGATCGAGCATGAGCGGGATGGTGTGGGCGGCGTACGAACGGGTCTCGACGGAGGAACAGGCCGAGGAGGGGCACTCGATCCAGGTCCAGAAAGAGGCCATCGAGCGCTATCTGGCCGGCAAGGGCGATTCGCTCTACCGTCACTATACGGACGCGGGCGCTTCGGGCGCCACGATGGAGCGCGTCGAGCTCCAGGCCCTCCTGGCGGATGCGCGCGCGGGAAAGTTCCAGGGAGTGGTCGTCCACAAGACCGACCGGCTCTCGCGCAAGCTGCGCGACATCCTCAACATCGTCGAGTCCTTGAAGGAGATGGGAATCGCCTTCTGGACCATCGACCAGGGCTACGACACGACGACCCCGCAGGGACGCCTGTTGTTCCACCAGCTCGCCAGCTTCGCCGACTTCGAGCGCAACATGATCTGCGAGCGGACTATCCAAGGACTGCGCAAGCGGGCCGAGTTGGGCAAGTACACCGGCGCGAACCCGCCCTACGGCTACGACTACGATCAGCCGAGCGGCACGCTCGTCGTCAACGAGCGCGAGGCGGCGGTCGTGCGCGAGGTCTTCCGCTGGATCGCCCACGAGCGCTTGAGCATGCGTCGAATCGCGCTGCGCCTCGCGGAGCGGGGAGTGCCCACCAAGAAGGCGGCGGCCCGGAGGATGCCGACGCTCTGGCACACGTCCAGCCTGTGGCTGCTCCTCACGAACACGGCCTATTACGGCGAGATGTACTACCGCAAGACGCGGCGCGCCGCTCCCAAGCGGCGCGAGGGAGGGGGCTTCGCGCCGGCGTCCGACGATTCCCGGGAGCGCCGTCCCGAGGCGGAGAGAATCCGCATCCCGGTCCCGGCGATCATAGACAAGGGACTCTTCGACCTGGCCCAGGAGCGGATGAAGGAGAACCAGCGCTTTTCGCCGCGGAACAGGAAGTACGACCGCCCGCTCCGGAGCCTCATGTACTGCGGGGAATGCGGGAGCCGCTTCGAGCCCGTCTCCTTCGAGTGGAACGGCCGGAGGTATTGGAAGTACCGCTGCCGCGGACGGGCATTCCCGGAGTTCGGGCTGAACTGCCGCGTCCCTCACGTCAAGGCGGAGCCGGTCGAAGAGAAGGTCTGGACGGCCTTCCTGGAGGCTCTCAAGAAGCCGGGCATCCTGTTCGGCTGGGCCGCGGCCGAGAAGGCCCTCGGCGGCGTGCGGGCGGGGGCGCGGCGAGAAACGACGGCGCTGAGGTCTCGTCTTAATTTCCTGCGCGCTCAGGAGGAGCGCGCGAGAGCCGCCTTCCGCCTCGGCGGCTACACGCCGGAGCAGTTCGCCGAGGAAGCCAAGCGCCTGCGCCTGGAACGGGAGGGCGCCGAGCGCGAGCTGGCGGTCATGGAGGAATCGGAGGCGTACGGCAAAGGCGGCGGCGCGCGGGCGGACTCGGTCTCGGCAGCTTGCCGCAAGCTGTATAATACCGCCGTCGGCATGAACGCCGCCGAGCGGCGCGAGTGCCTGCGCCTGGTGGGGGCGCGGATCGAAGTCAAGTCGACAGGCGAAGCCGTTCTGACCGGGGCCCTCCCCGTCTACGAGGGCGAGGAGAGCGGTCGGGGTGACCTATCAAGTACTTCTTTAAGACGTTCGGCTGCCGCGTCAATCAAGCGGAGGGGGAGGCGCTCGAGGCGTCGCTCCTGTCGCGCGCGGACGCGGCGCCCTGCGAAGGCTTCGAGGACGCCGACCTCTGCGTCGTCAATACCTGCACGGTGACCCGGGAGGCCGACCGCGAGGCGCTGGCGCTCCTGCGGCGCGTGACGCGGCGCAATCCCGCGGCGCGGCTGGTGGTGACCGGCTGTCTGGCGACGCGCGACCCCGGCCTGATCCGGGAGGCCGCGCCCGCCGCGACGATCGTCGGCGGCGAGGACAAGGCGGGCCTCCCCGCGCTCTTCGGCTGCGCGCCGGCGCCGGCCGACGCCCTGCCGTCGGTCGCGGGAAGGAGCCGGGCTTTCCTTAAGATCCAGGACGGCTGCAACATGGACTGCGCCTACTGCACGATCCCGTCGGTGCGGCCGAAGCTGTCGAGCGTGCCGCCCGAGGAGCTCCTCGCGCGCGCGCGCAGCCTCGCCGCGGCGGGGGTCCCGGAGATCGTCTTGTGCGGCATCAGGCTCGGGCGCTACCTGCGGCGCGAGCCGGGGAAGCCGCGCCTCGATCTGGCGGGGCTGGCCGCGCGGATCCTGGAAATCCCCGGAGACTTCCGCGTGCGCCTCTCGTCCCTGGAGGTCACGGACGCGACCGACCGGCTTCTCGACCTCATGGCGTCCTCCGGCGGGAAGCTCTGCCCCCATCTGCACCTGCCGCTCCAGTCCGGCTCGGACGCGACGCTGAAGAGGATGCGGCGCTGGTACTCGGCCGAGGGCTACCGGCGGCGCGTCGATTCCTACCGCGCGCGCGTGCCGAAGGGCGCGCTCTTCGCCGACGTGATCGCGGGATTTCCCGGCGAGAGCGAGGCCGAGCACGCGGAGTCCCTGCGCTTCGCCGAGGAGCTCCGCTTCGACGGCCTGCACGTCTTCCGCCACTCGCCGCGGCCGGGCACGGAGGCCGCGGACTGGAGGACGCCCCCGGCGCGGCTGGTCGCCGCGCGGGCGCGGGAGTGGCGGGCGCTCGACGGCGAACGGCGCGCCGCGCACGCGGCGCGCGCGGTCGGCGAGGAGCGGATCGTCGCGCCGGCCCTGGACGGGCGCGAGGGCGTGACCGAGGACTTCCTGACGGCGGTCTTGAGCCGCCCCGCCGGGCCGGGCCTGACGCGCGTCCGCGCGGCCGCGGCCGACGGGGCGAAGGTTCTCGCTAGTTCTTTTTGACGGCGGCCGCGAGCTCGGTCATCACCTTCTTCGCGTCGCCGAAGACCATCATCGTGTTCGGCAGGTAGAAGAGCTCGTTGCCGACGCCGGCGAAGCCCGGGTTCATCGAGCGCTTGATGAAGACCGCCGAGCGCGCCTTGTCGACGTCCAGGATCGGCATCCCGTAGAGCGGGGAGTCGGCCTGCGTGCGCGCGGCCGGGTTGACCACGTCGTTGGCGCCGACGACGATCGCCATGTCGGCCTCGGGGAAGACGGGGTTGGCCTCGTCCATCTCGAGCAGGCGGTCGTACGGGACGTTCGCCTCGGCCAGCAGGACGTTCATGTGGCCCGGCATGCGCCCGGCGACCGGGTGGATCGCGTAGACGACCTTCCCGCCCTTGGCCTCGATCAGGTCCGCGAACTCCTTGACCGCGTGCTGGGCCTGCGCGACGGCCATCCCGTAGCCCGGGACGACGACGACCAGGCGCGCCCCGTCGAGGACCGCCGCGACGTCCTCGGGCAGGTAGGAGCGCACCGAGCGCGTCTCGACCTGCCCCTTGGCGCCCGACGGCGCCGCACCGACCCCGCCGAACATCACGTTCAGGAAGGAGCGGTTCATCGCCTGCGACATGACCAGCGCGAGGATCAGGCCCGACGAGCCGTCGAGCGTGCCCGCGACGACCAGGATCTTGCTGTTGAGCACGAAGCCCAGGCCCGCGGCCGAGAGGCCCGCGTAGGAGTTCAGGATCGCGATCACCGTGGGCATGTCCGCCCCGCCGATCGCCATCACCAGCAGGAAGCCGAACAGGAGCGCGAAGCCGGCCAGCGCCGGGACCAGCAGCTCGCGGCCCGGGTGCAGGACCAGCAGGACCGCGCAGACGACCGCCGCGGCCAGCGTGCCGAGGTTCACGAGGTGGCGGCCCTTGTAGACGAAGGGCTTGCCCGGGATCAGCTCCTGGAGCTTGGCGAAGGCGACGCAGGAGCCGGTGAAGGTGAGGAACCCCAGGATCATCTCCGACGCGAGCACCGACATCGTGAACGGGTCGACGTTCGGCGCGCGCTGGTGGTACTCGGCGACGCCGATGAGAGCCACCGCCAGCGAGCCGAACGCGTGCGACATCGCCGTCCGCTGGGGCACCGCCGTCATCGGCAGCTTCATCGCGATCGGGATGCCGATCAGCGTGCCGACGACCGCGGCCGCGATCAGCAGCGGCACGTGCTGGACCGGGTAGGCCAGGAAGGTCGCCGCGATCGCGAGCACCATGCCCGAGATCGCCGCCCAGTTGCCGCGCCGCGAGGTCTTGACCTCGCTCATCCACTTCAGCGACAGGACGAACAGCGCCGCCGCGACGATGTACAGGTACTGGGGGAAGAGGGTCATCTCAGCGCGCCTCCCGCTTGAACATGCGCAGGATGCGCTCGGTGATCATGAAGCCGCTGACGATGTTCGTGAAGGCGAGGGCCACCGCGACCGTCGCCAGGATCACGTCGAGCCTCCCCTGGCGCGGCTCGGCGACGACGATCAGCGCGGCCACGATCGCGACCGACGAGATCGCGTTCGTCAGCGCCATCAGCGGCGTGTGCAGGAGCCGCGACACGTGGCGGATCAGCTCGATGCCCAGGAACGTCGCGAGCACGAAGATCAGCAGGTTGACGGCGATGTCGCCCGACGTGAATCCGATCATTGCTTGCCTCCTCCGACGACGGCCGGCGCCGGGGGCTCCGGCGCCTCGCCCGCGCGCAGGACCGCCGTGCCGCGCACGAGCTCGTCGTCGGCGCCCGTGTTCAGCTTGCCGTCCTTGAGCATCAGCCCGAGGAAGGCGACCAGGTTGCGCGCGTAGAGCTGGCTGGCCTGCGCGGGCAGGGCCGACGGCAGGTTCAGCGGCCCGTGGATCTCGACCCCGTGCCGGACGACGGTCTTGCCGGGCTCGGTCAGCTCGCAGTTGCCGCCCTGCTCGGCGGCGAGGTCCACGATCACCGAGCCTTCGCGCATCCCGCGCACCGCGTCCGCGGTGACGAGCTTGGGCGCCGGCTTGCCCGGCACGAGAGCGGTCGTGATCACGACGTCGGCGCCGGACATCGCCTTGCCCAGGAGCTCGCGCTGCTTGCGGTAGAACTCCTCGGACTGCGCCTTCGCGTAGCCGCCCTTCGTCTGGGAGTCGGCGGCGTCGAGGTCGAGGACGACGAACTTGGCGCCGAGGCTCTCGATCTGCTCCTTGACCGCCGGGCGCAGGTCGTAGGCCTCGACGAGCGCGCCCATCCGGTGCGCGGTCGCGATCGCCTGCAGGCCGGCCACGCCCGCGCCGATCACGAAGACCTTCGCCGGCGAGACCGTGCCCGCGGCCGTGATCAGCATCGGGAAGAACTTGGGCAGGGCCTCGGAGGCGATGACGACCGCGCGGTAGCCGGAGACCGTCGCCTGCGAGGAGAGCGCGTCCATGAACTGCGCGCGGCTGATGCGCGGCAGGAGGTTCATCGAGAAGACGTCGGCCTTGCGCGCGGACAGCGCCTTCAGCGCGTCGGCGTGGACCGACGGGATCAGGAAGCTGACCACGGCCGCGCCGGACTTGAGGAGGGCGGCCTCTTCGGGCGTCGGGGGCTGGACCTTCAGCACGACGTCGGACTGCGCGTAGAGCGCCTTCGCGTCGGCGGCGATCGCCGCCCCGGCGGCCTCGTAGGCCGAGTCGCCGATCCCGGCGGCGGAGCCTGCGCCCTTCTCGACGAGGACCGAGACGCCCTTCAGCTTCTTGACGAACTCGGGGACGAGGGCGACCCGCCTCTCGCCCGCCGCGGTTTCCTTCGGTATGCCGACGATCATCGCTGGACTCCTCTCGGCCCCGCTCGCGCGCGGCGGCCGGTCATTGCAATGCTACGAAATCGCCAGCGTTATTCACAGCTTCCGGGTCCTTGGACCCGGTCCCGGGAAGCCCCCGAAGGCCCTGGACGAGGGGCCGCGCATCGCGCTATAATCCCTCGGTCAAGAGAGTCGATGGCCGACTGCCTGTTCTGCCGGATCGTCCGACGCGAGATTCCCGCCTCGATCGTCCAAGAGGACGAGCAAGCGCTGGTCTTCAAGGACATATCGCCCCAGGCGCCGACGCATCTCCTGATCGTGCCGAAGAAGCATCTGGCGTCGCTCGCCGATTCGGCCGACGGGGACGCGGCGCTCCTCGGGCGCCTGCAGCTCGTCGCGGCCCGGCTGGCGAAGGAGATGCGCCTGTCGTCGTTCCGCCTCGTCTCGAACAACGGGAAGGGGGCGGGCCAGTCGGTCGATCATCTGCACTATCATTTTCTGGCCGGACGGCCGATGCAGTGGCCTCCCGGCTGATCCTGGGTTCCGAAGCGGAAAGGTGGTGAATCACTGAATGGTTTTTGTGAAACTGCGCGAAGGCGAGGGGCTCGAGGAGGCCCTACGCCGCTTCAAGCGCGAATGCGAGCGAAACGGCGTCCTCAAGGAGTTCAAGCGCCGCGAGCACTACGTTTCCCCGGCCGTCAAGCGCAAGCTGAAGGCCGCCGAAGCGCGCCGCAAGCAGCGGCGCGCCAAGCGCCGGCGCACCGTCTGACGCGCCGTCGCGGGCCGGCGCCGCGCCTGCACGGCGCGGCGCCGGCTCCCCTATTTTCCCGCAGGAGGTCCGTCCGTTGGCCATGATCGCGCCCGACACCTTGGAGCTGATCCGCTCCCGGCTCGACATCGCCGAGCTGGTGGGGGAGTCCGTCCAGCTGACGCGGGCCGGCCGCAACCTGAAGGGGCGCTGCCCGTTCCACCAGGAGCGCACGCCCTCGTTCATCGTCAGCCCCGAGCGGCAGACCTTCCACTGCTTCGGCTGCGGCGAGGGCGGCGACGCGTTCTCGTTCG
This sequence comes from Elusimicrobiota bacterium, assembly GCA_028869495.1. GTDB lineage: Bacteria > Elusimicrobiota > Elusimicrobia > UBA1565 > UBA9628 > GWA2-66-18. The sequence continues at coordinate 8,640 of JAGWRY010000358.1, forward strand.
TGATGAAGACCGAGGGCCTGTCCTTCGTCGAGGCCGCCGAGAAGCTGGCCGAGCGCGTCGGCGTCAAGATCGAGGCCGCGCGGGAGCTCTCCCCGCAGGACAAGGACCGCCTGCGCCTGAAGGAGGCCCTCGAGCTCGCCGCCGAGCACTACCACGCGCTCCTGATGAAGGACCCCGCGGCCGAGGCGGCCCGGAAGTACGTCGGGTCGCGCCACCTGAACAAGGACTCGGTGGACGGCTTTAGGATCGGCTACGCGCCGCGGAACGGAAACCTCGTCCCCGTCGCGAAGAAAAAGGGCTTCACCGACGAGATCCTGCTCAAGGCGGGCCTCGCGGCCAAGCGCCCGGACGGGTCGCTGCGCGATTATTTCTTCGACCGCCTGATGTTCCCGATCCGCGACGCGAAGGGCTCGGTCGTGGGTTTCGGCGGGCGCACGCTCGGCGACGGCGAGCCGAAGTACTTGAACACCCCCGAGACGCCGGTCTTCTCGAAGGGACGCCTCCTCTACGGCCTTCACGAGGGCGCGGGCGCCGTCCGCAAGTCGCGCCGCGCGCACCTGATGGAGGGGTACATGGACGTCATCGCCGCGCACCAGCACGGCCTGACGTCGGCCTGCGCGCCGCTGGGGACCGCGCTGACCCCCGAGCAGGCGGCGCTGGTCAAGCGCTACGCCGACGCCGTCACGCTCGTCTTCGACGCCGACGCGGCCGGGCAGAACGCGGCCGTGCGCGGCGCGGAGGTCGCGCTCGCGGCGGGCCTGTCCGTGCGCGTCGCGGCCGTCCCCGAGGGCAAGGATCCGGACGAGCTCCTCCACAAGCGCGGCCTGCCCGCCCTGACCGAGGCGCTCGACGCCGCCGTCGACCCGGTCGCCTTCAAGACCGAACTGCTGATCGCGCGCGCCGGCGAGCTGACGCCGGAGGCCAAGTCCGCGGTCGCCAAGGACGTGATGGGCCTGGTCGTGCGGGTCCCCGACGAGGTGCTCAAGGACGAGTGGGTGCGCCGCCTGGCCGCGCGCCTCGGCGTCAACGAGGACTCCCTGCGCCGCCTCGGCGGCAAGGCCGTCGTCCAGAGGACCGCCGCCGCTTCCCAACGGCGCGCGGAAGCGGCGCTCCCTCGCGATGTCGCTCCATCGTCCGCGCCGGCCCGACCGTCGGCCGTCTCGGGAGACGACCTGAAGCTTTTGACCGTGCTCTTCAAGACCCCCGAGTCGGCCGCGGGCCTGGCCGAGGACGCCTTCGACGGCGCCGCGGCGCGCTCGCTCGCCGCGAACCTGGCCGCCTGCGGGCCGTATGACAAGGGGTGGGGGCCGCGCCTTCTCGAGCGCCTGGAGCCCGCCGAGCGCGCGCTCGCCTCGCGCCTGCTGGCCGACGAGGTCGCCTTCGACGACCCGGCCGGGCTGTTGCGGTCGCTCGTCGCCCGGCGCGCCCGCGTGCGCCGCTTGAAGGAGATCGAGCCGATCGTTCTGTCGATGGGGGCGGGCCGCCCCGCGGACCCGGCCCTGCGCGACGAGTACCGGCGCCTCGTCGTGGAGCTGAAGGGAACCAAGCGCTGACCGGACAGGAGACAAGGATGGCGATTCAGACGAGCCAGGCGATGAAGAACCTCATCGATCTGGGCAAAGAGCACGGCTACCTGACCCTCGAGGAGATCAGCCGCACGGTCTCGGTCTCGAACATGAAGACCGAGGAGGTCGACGAGCTGATGACGGCGCTCGAGGACCTCGGCATCGAGGTCGTCGACCGCAAGAAGCC
>JAGWRY010000359.1 GCA_028869495.1 Elusimicrobiota bacterium
GGACCGCGCGCTCCTCGGCGGGGGCGGAGGGGGCGGCGTCCTTGAGCGGGGCGCTCCAGGCCGGGACGATCAGGATCCGGCCGGGCCGCAGGCGCCGCGCGGCGGCGGCGAGCAGGGCCGCGTGCCCGCGGTGCGGGGGGTCGAAGCTTCCGCCGAAGACCAGCGTTCTCACCCGGCCATTCTAGCCTTCGGGGAGCGCCTTGACAACGCGCGCCCAATACCGGATGATGGCCCATGGCCGACGTGAGACCTTTTCGAGGGGTCCGCTATTCGTCCGCGCGCCTGGACGCGGTCCTCTGCCCCCCGTACGACGTGATCCCGCCGGAGCTGGCGAAGGCGCTCCGCCGCCGCAAGCGCGGCGCGGTGCATCTCGAGCTGCCGGAGGGCGGCGCCGCGCGCTACGCGCGCGCGGCGGCGCTGTGGCGGCGCTGGACGTCGGACGGCACGCTCGCCCTCGACCCGCGCCCGGCCTTCTACGTGATCGAGGAGCGCTACAAGCTGAACGGGCGGGCGCGCGTGCGCCGAGGGTTCCTGGCGGCGCTGGGCGCGACGCCCCGGGCGGCGCGCGCGATCGTCGCGCACGAGCGCACGCTGTCCAAGCCGAAGGCGGACCGCCTGAAGATGCTCGACGCGATGAAGGTCAACGTCAGCCCGATCTTCGGGGTCTTCCCGGACCCGTCGCGCGCGGCGCGCCGCGCGCTGGCGGCGGCGGCGCGGCGGCGGGCCGACGCGAGCGGGACGTCCCACGCCGGGGTCGCCTACCGGCTCTGGCGCGTCGACGACCCGAAGGCGACGCAGGTCCTGCGCCGGGCGCTGGCCCCGCGCGGGGTGCTGATCGCCGACGGGCACCACCGCTACTCGGTCAGCCGCACGCACCACGCGCGCACGCGCCTCCCGGGCTCGGACGCGGTGCTGGCGTACCTCGTCCCGGACGAGGACGCCGGGCTCGTCGTCCTGCCGACGCACCGGATCGCGGCGGAAAGCCTGATCGAGCGGGCGCGGCGCTTCGCCCGGCTCGAGGCGTTCAAGTCCCTGCCGGCCTTGGAGTCGGCGCTGGCCCGTTCCAAGAACCCTTACGCGTTCGGCCTGGTCGAGAAGGGGTTCTGGCTCGGCGAGCCGCGCCCGGACGGCTGCCGCAGCGGCCTGGCGGTCGAGTGGCTGGGCTCGCGCCTGCTGTCGCGCACGGCGCCCGACAAGATGAGCTACACGCCGGACGCCGCGCTCGCGGCCCGGCGCGCGAGGGCGAGCCGCGGGGCGGCGGTGCTGGTCAAGCCGTTCACGGTCGCGCAGGTCCGCCGCGCGGCCAAGACGGTGGGCCTGCTCCCGCAGAAGTCCACCTACTTCTATCCGAAGATCGCGACGGGCCTGGTCTTCCGTCCGCTGGCCGCATGAAGTTCTCGGTCGTCATCGCGGCGCGCAACGAGGGCCCGCAGATCGGTTCGGCGCTCAAGCGCCTGCGCCAGATCTCGCGGAGCAGCGAGATGGAGGTCATCGTCGTCGACGGCGGCTCCGACGACGGCACGGTCGCGGCCGCGCGCGACCTCGCCGACGAGGTGATCGCCTTCGGCGCGTCGAACCGCGGCGCGCAGTGGAACGCGGGCGCGCAGAAGGCGACCGGCGACGTCCTGTTCTTCCTGCGCGCCGACGCCCAGCCGCCGGGCAACTGGCAGCAGGCCCTCGAGCGCTTCTGGGTGGCGACGCCGACCGAGAAGGCCTCCGCCGCCGTCTTCTCCGTGGACTACGGCAGCGGCACGGCCCTGCGCCTGCTGTCGGCCTGGTCCAACGCGCGCGTGCGCGCCGGCTACGCGGCCGCCGACCACGGCTTCTGCACGACCCCTGAGATCTACAAGGCCGTCGGGGGCTTCCCGTCCTTCCCGGAGCTCGAGGATTTCGAGTTCAGCCGCCGCCTGGCGGCCCGCGGCCGGATCGTGCTGCTCCCCGAGGTCATGCACGCCGCCGCGCGCCGCATGCGCATGCAGGGGCCCCTGCGCTACGCGCTGCGCCGCGTCTGGTACGAGACCCGCTACAAGCTGGGCGCTAAGCCCGAGGACCTGTTCCCGCCCGAGCGCGCGGCGAAGGCGGCCGCATGAGCGCGCCCGTCGTCCTGGTGACCGGCGGCAACCGCGGCATCGGCCTGGAGGCCTGCCGCGCGCTGGCCGCGCGCGGAGCGCGCGTCCTGCTCGGCGCGCGCGGCGAGAAGGAGGGCAAGGCGGCCGCCGCGGACGCCGGGGCCGAGTTCGCGGCTTTGGACGTGACCGACCCGAAGAGCGTCGCGGCCTTGAAGAAGCGGGTCGAGAAGGACTTCGGCGCCCTGGACGTCCTGGTCAACAACGCCGGGATGTATTCCCAGGCCGGCGCCCTCGACGCCTCGGACGAGGAGATCGCCGCCGTCCTGTCGACCAACCTGCAGGGCGCCTGGCGGATGTGCCGGGCCTTCGCGCCTGCGATGAAGACGCGCGGCCGAGGGCGGATCGTCAACGTCTCCTCGGGCATGGGCGCGCTGTCGTCGATGGCCGCGGGGTCCTCCGCCTACCGCGTCTCGAAGGCGGCGCTCAACGCCTTGACGCTGACCCTGGCCGACGAGCTGAAGCCCTCGGGCGTGTCGGTCGTCTCGCTCTGCCCGGGCTGGGTGCGCACCCGCATGGGCGGCGCGTCCGCCCCGCGGGATCCGAAGGACGCGGGCGCGGCCGTCGCCGAAGCCGCCCTCGGCGATGCGCGCAGCGGCGTCTTCGTCCGCGACGGGAAAGAGATCGCCTGGTAGGCGCTCGCGCGCGTCAGGCTTCGCCGAGCAGCTGCGCCGCTTCCGCCCTCAGCTCGTCCACGCCGCGGCGCTCGACGACGCTGATCCAGCCCAGCTCGGGCGGCGTCAGGCCCAGCGGGATCGCGGAGTCGCGGCGGCGGGCGGCGGCCTGCGCGGGCTTGACCTGGTCGGCCTTGGTCGCGACGGCGCGCCAGGGCAGGCGCGCGGCCTGGAGCCAGACGACCATGCGCCGGTCGAGGTCGGTGGGGCCGACCTTCGCGTCGATCAGGACGTAGACGCGGCGCAGGGACGGGCGGCGGGTCAGGTAGCCCTCGATCATCGCGCCCCAGCCGGCGCGCTCCTCGGGCGAGCCGCGCGCGAAGCCGTAGCCGGGCAGGTCGACGACGGCGGCCTGCGGCGAGACCGAGAACAGGTTGATCGTGCGCGTGCGCCCGGGCGTCGAGGAGGTGCGCGCCAGGTCCTTGCGCAGGAGGGCGTTGATCAGGCTGGACTTGCCGACGTTGGAGCGGCCGACGAAGGCGATCTCCGCGGCGTAGAAGGGAAGGCGCGCGGGGTCGCTCTCGCTGACGACGAAGGCGGCTCGGGAGAAGGGCGCGGCTCTCACTTTTCTTTTTTCGCGGGGCGGCGCAGGAGCTTCAGCCGCGACTCGAGCGAGCGCCTCTCGGCCAGCGTCGCCTCGGGCCTCTCGAGCAGGGACGAGAAGACCTCGCGGCTCTCGTCCTTGCGCCCGAGGCGGAGCAGGAAGTCGCCCTTCTTGAAGGCGGCCGAGAAGCGCCGGAGCGGCGCCTCGAGCGCCTCCGCGCGGCCGTAGGCGGCCAGCGCCTCGTCCGTCTCGCCCAGCCGCTCGAAGGCCGCGGCGGCCTGCGTCCAGGCCAGCGCCCGGTCGAGCGCGGGCAGGTCGGACTCGGCCAGCTCCGCGTAGAGTTCGGCCGCGCCGCGGTCGTCCCCGGCGGCGGCCCGCTTCTCGGCGTTCTCCGTGCGCGCGCGATACTCGTCGAAGTCCACGGCCGGATTATAACATCCGCGGGCGGCGCCGCTCACGATAATCACTAGCGCCGGCGCCAGTCCGGCTCGGAGTGGACGGGGCGAATCCTGACCAAAAATGTCGACTGACGCCAGCGTCACCAAAACGGCGACGGCGGCGGGGATGGCGGGGAATCGTTTTTCGGCTTACAATCGGGAAGCGATGGCTTCTTCGAAAAGAACAGGGATCGCGGGTTGGGAGCTCGCCGGAGAGCCGAAGCTGACGCTGGCGCGCCTTCTGACCTCGACGGTTTTAGCCGCTGTTTGCGCGGCGCTCCCATATCCGTTGTTCTACATCCTAGTCAATGCTTTTACTTGCAGCAGCTTTCGGGAGCTTCACAACGTGGTCGACCTAGCCGCATGGATATTCTCGATCGCCGTTATCGTTTCCTTCGCGCATGTCGTTCTGTTGGGAGTTCCAATCGTCCTCGCCCTGGCACGATTTCGCGCGCTTCGCTTTCGGAACGTGAGTGTCGCAGGGGCTGTTGCCGGGGTTGTTCCAGTTTCCTTACTCGGAGTTTCGCGGGGCGTGCTATGGTGTGCGTTCTTCGGCCTGATCGGCGCGTCCGCCTTCTGGCTCGGCCTGACCGTCCGCCGGCGCGGCGCCTGAAGCCGCTACTCGGCGAGTAAAACCGGCGCCTGCGGCGCCGGGGCGTCGGCGGGGACCGCGTCGAAGAACTCGCGGATCAGGCGCTCGATCTCGGCGCAGTCCATCGTCGCGCAGACGGCGACGCGCATCGCCTTGTTGTGGGGGAGGCCCTGGGTGTACCAGACGCAGATGCGGCGCATGTTGAGGGCGGCCAGGCGGTCGCCCAGGTGCCGGCGCTCCAGCGCGAAGTGCTGGAGGAGCGTGTCTTTTCGCTCGGCGATCGTCGGGACGTAGGGGGCCTCGCGCGAGCCGTTCAGGACGTCGTCGAGGTTGCGGTAGATCCACGGGTTGCCGAGGCCGCCCCTGCCGATCATCAAGCCGTCGCAGTTCGAGAGCTCGAAGGCGCGGCGGGCGTCCTCGGGGGTCAGCACGTCGCCGTTGCCGATGACGGGGATCTTGACCGCGCGCTTGACCTTGCCGATGGCCTCCCAGTCGGCCTTCCCGGCGTACTGCTGGGCCTGGGTCCGGCCGTGGACGGTGACGGCGGAAAAGCCCTGGGCCTCGGCGCGGCGAGCGATCTCGCAGGCCTCCTCGCCGGACTCGTCCTTGAAGCCCTTGCGGGTCTTCACCGTGACGGGCATATTCTTGACGGCTCTTCGGACGGCCGAAAACACTTTCTCGGCTTTGTCGGGATCGGCGAGCAGGGCCGAGCCTTCCCCGTTGGACACGACCTTCTTCACGGGACAGCCGAGATTGAGATCCAGGGTCGAGAAGCCGCGGTCCTCGATGACGCGCGCGGCCTCGGCCATGATGTCGGGATCGCAGCCCAGCAGTTGGGCGCCCAGCGGCTTGTCCTCGGGCGTGCTCTGCAGGAGGCGCAAGGTCTTGCCGTTGTCGCGGATCAGCGACTGGGCCGAGACCATTTCCAAGAAGCAGTAGCCGAGCCCCTTCTCGCGCGCGATCAGGCGGAACGGCAGGTCCGAGCAGGCGGCCAGCGGGGACTGGATGATGCGCGAGGAGAGCTCGAGGGAGCCGAGGCGCAGCGGCATGACGGTATTTTAGCAGTTCCCCGACGACGGAGGAGGGAGCGTCAGCGGCAGTTCCAGCGTGAAGACGGTGCGGCCGGGAGCCGACTCGATGCGCAGGCCGCCCTTGTGGTCCGCGGCGATCTTCTTGCAGATCGAGATCCCCAGGCCGGTGCCCGCGGGCTTGGTCGTGTAGAAGGGCTCGCCGAGGCGCTTGAGGACGTCCGGCGGGATGCCGGGGCCGTCGTCCTCGACCTCGACGCGCGCGGCGGCGTCCGCGCGGACGGTGCGGACCCGGATGCGGCCGCCGCCGTTGGCGTTCAGGGCCTGCTCGGCGTTGGTCAGCAGGTTGAAGACGATCTGCTGGATCTCGGAGCCCGAGCACGGGATCGCGGGCAGGGTCTCGTCGTAGTCCGTGTCGAGACTCAGTCCCGAGCCCTGCCAGTCGAAGCGCTTGAGGTCCACGCAGCGGCGCACCAGCGCGTTGAGGTCGGCGGGCTCGCGCGCGGCGCCGCGGCGGCGCGCGAAGCCGAGCATGTTCTGCACGATGTCGCGGCAGCGCTTCGCGTTTGTCGCGACGCGCTCGAGCGTGCGCGGGGCCTCGTCGGGGTCGGCCGCGCCCTCGACCTCGGCGAAGCCCAGGATCGCCGCGAGCGGCCCGTTGAGCTCGTGCGCGACCGAGGCCGACAGCGTGCCCAGCGTCGCCAGGCGGTCCAGGTGCGAGAGCGTCTCGCGCGTGCGCAGGCGCTCGCCGCGCGCGAGCTCGCGCTCCTCGTCGAGGCTTCGCCGCGCGCGGCGCTCGTGCGCGGCCACGCGCGCGCCCATCGCGGCGGCGGCCGTCAGGGTCAGCGACTTGACCGCGAGCTCGAGCAGGCCCGACCAGTCGCCGGCGCGCAGGGACGGCGCGTAGAAGACGGCCAGCGGGGCGAGCGCCAGACCCGTCGCGATCAGCGTGCCGAGACCGGAGCAGGCCAGAACCGCCGTGAAGATCGGCAGGAGGTTGAGCACCCACAGCGTCGAGTCCCGCCCGCCGGACCAATACAGGATCGCCGCGATCATCGCCGCGTTGATCGGGACCGAGACCCGTGCGCGTCCCGTCGGGCCCAGCCGCCGCGGCAGGAAGATGAAGTTGGCCAGATTGAAGACCAGCAGGGCCAGGAAGCCCCACAGGATCTGAGGGTAGACGAAGTCCGGGTTGCCGCGCCCCAGGTAGGCCGCCAGCGCCATCATGATCGCGAAGGCGGCGCTCTCGGCGGCGCCGACGGCGGGCGCGGGAGCGGGGGCGGCGTCGTCGCGGTCTTCGGCCATGGTCAGCGCCAGCGGCCGAGGAAGCGCAGGGAGGCCGCGATCGCGGCCTCCAGGCGCGCGAGCATGAAGGGCGTGATCTCGTCGCGCACGCCGCCGTCCTCGCCGCGCGTGACCGACAGGTATTCGCCCAGGTCCCAGCGCAGTCGCCGCGCCAGGTAGGCGCGCTCCTTGGGCGTGCCGGCGCCGCGCTCGGCCAGGCGCGCCAGCAGGTCCAGGCGCAGGCGCGCCGCGATCTCGTCGACGCGCCTCTGCCAGGCGCGGCCGCGGCGCTCGGGAGGCAGGGCCTCCAGCTCGAAGGCCGTCGGCGGGTTGACGGCGGCCAGCGCCGCGCGCGCGCCCTCCAGGCGCGCGGCGCGCTCGGCGCGCGGGTCCAGGTGGA
>JAGWRY010000360.1 GCA_028869495.1 Elusimicrobiota bacterium
AGCGTCGCCTCGGAGTAGACCATCTGCTCGTCGACGACGTCGACCTTGCCCCACGAGCACGCCTCGCGCAGGGTCGAGCCGGAGAGCGCGCCGTCGCGCTCGTCGGCGACGGTGATCTGCACGGCGTACTTGTGCATCGGGACGTCGTAGAAGCCGAGCATCTCGCCGCCGACGGTCGCGTCCTGCGCGAAGTTCTTCGGCACGCCGCCGCCGATCATCAGCAGGCCCGTGCTCTTGGACGCCAGCTTGATGCGGACGAGCTCGCGGAAGTCCTTCGCGGAGTCGATCGACACGTGCTCCTCGGGGTTGTGCCACTGGTGGTGCAGGAGGCCGAAGCCCGCCGAGCAGTCCGAGAAGGCCGGGACGAAGACCGGCACGCCCTTCTTGTAGGCGGACAGGACGATCGAGTCCTTGACCTTGCACTTGCCGCCGTCGAGGTACTTGCCCATCTCCTCGATGAACTCGCGCGACGAGTAGGGCTTCGGCTTCAGCGTCCCCGCGATCTCGGAGATCGTGTTGTCGCACTCGCCGAGCTGGTCCTCGTCGATGAACGTGTCGTAGATGCGGTCGACGCGGTGCGCGCGCATCACGGTGTCGTCGACCCACTTGGAGCCCTTGTAGTGCTTGAAGCCGATCGCCTCGAAGAAGTCCTGATCGACGATGTTGGCGCCCGTCGAGACGATCGCGTCGACCATGTTGCTCTCGAGCATCTGCCAGACGACCTTCTTGAGGCCCGCGGAGAAAAGCGAGCCGGCCAGGCACAGGATCACGCTGCAGTCCTTGTCGGCGAGCATCTTGTCGAAGATGTCGCTCGCGCGCGCGAGATCGCGCGCGGAGAACGCCATCTTCGAGAAGGACTCGACGATCGGCCTGGCGTCGAACTTCGTGATGTCGATGTGCTCGATCGGCTCCTTGAGCAGGTCGGTCTTCTTGGTGTTTGCCATGTCTTGGTCGTTCCTCCGTCGGAGAATTGAGTCGGGCGATATTTTATAACATTGAACCGCCGAATGAAGCATCGATTCCTTAAATATTCGAGCGCGGCGATTTTTCTCGCGCTGATGTCCGCGGCGGCCCGGCCCGCGTTCGCGTGGCGCCGCACGCTGAACTGGCATCTCCAGCACGAGCGCCGGGCGCCGCGCCGGAAGAAGAAGCCCGCGCCGCCGAAGCCCGAGCCCGCGCGGCTGATGCCCGGGCGCTGGACGCCGCAGGTGCGCGCCGCGATCGACCGGATGATCGCCCTCAAGGGGAAGCTGTCGCCGGGCTACGACGCGGACCGTCCGCCGGTCGCGGTGCTCCCGTGGAGCGACGCCGCGGTCGCCGGCGACCCGGCCGAGCTCGTCTTCCTGCGCCTCGTCACCGACGTCAAGTTCAAGATCGACGACGACTGGTGGACGATCGTCCCGATCGCCTACGGGCGCCAGCCGATCCGCGCGGCCTACGAGCAGTTCATCGGCCTGCCGCGCGCGGTCTGGGCGCAGCAGCCCGGGTACATGGCCTGGCGCAAGGGGATGCTGTCGAGCTATCTCGACCTGTGCCGCCGCGTCGGGCGCAAGGAGTGCCGCTCGTACCTGGCCGAGCTGTGGGCCGGCTGGCGCGAGGACGACGCCGAGGAGTACGCGGCGAAGGCGCTCGACGACGAGATGAACACGCCGGCGACGTCGGAACTGGTCCCGGACCAGCTCGGCGACCCGAAGCCCCTGCGCGCGCGGCGCGGCCTGCGCGTGATCCCGGAGATGCGCGACCTGGTCGCCAAGCTGCGCGCGTCGGGCTTCGACGTCTGGGTCGTCGACGACGTCCCCCAGCCGGTCCTCGAGGCCTCGGCGACGACCTACGGCGTGGATCCGTCCCGCGTCTACGGGGTCGTCAACTCGACGGACGGGCCGCGCCTCGGCGCGGACGTCGTGCTCCCGGTCCCGACGCGCGGCGGGAAGACCGCGATCGTGCAGACCTCGCTCGGCCGTCCGCCGGACTTCGCGCTCGGGCGCGACGAAGCGGACTTGGATCTCCTGTCCTACGGCGACGGCCTGCGGGTCGTGCTGGACGGCGACCCGCGACTGGTCCGGAAGGCGCGCGAACACGGCTGGCTGGTCCAGCCCGCTCTCGCGCGTTGACAGGCGCGCGGCCCATGCGCTACAGTCGAGGCCTCTTCGCCGAGAGGAGAACCCACGCATGCCCGAGAAGTCGAAGAACGAGTACGAGGTCGGAGACCTCTTCGTCACCGAGAGCGCCCTGACTCTGAAGCTCCTTCCCAGCCGCAAGAGCGGCACCCTGCCGATCCGCTGGTTCGCGAAGGGGGGCGTCACGAACGTCCGCCGCGCCGCGAAGGACATCCAATTCCTGGTCGGCAAGATCCAGGGCTCGCGGCGCGTCGTCCGCGGCCTGACCGTGACGACCGACCGGGGCCTGGACACGGACCTGGTCGCGACGCGCCTGTCCGAAGCCGTGACGAAAGCCGGCTTCGACGTGCTCCCTTGAGCGGCCGACTCGAGGGGAAGTCCTGCCTGATCACCGGCGCCGGCTCCGGCATGGGCCGCGCCGCGACCGTGCGCTTCGCGCGCGAGGGCGCGCGCGTCGTCGCCTGCGACCTGGACCTCGACGCGGTGCGCGAGACCGTCGCGATGGCCGAGGCGGCCGGAGGCCGGGCGCTCGCCGTGCGCGCGGACGTCTCGAAGGAGTCGGACGTGCGCGAGGCGGTGAAGGCCGGCGTCAAGGCGCACGGCCGCCTCGACGTCCTCTACAACAACGCCGGGATCATGCCGGCGGGCGACCACTCCGTCGTCGACACCGACGAGGCCGTCTGGGACAAGGTGCTCGCGGTCAACGTGAAGGGCGTCTACCTGGTCTGCAAGCACGGGATTCCCGAGCTCCTCGCGGCCGGCGGAGGCTCGGTCATCAACGTCGCCTCCTTCGTCGCGCTCCTCGGCTGCACGGTCCCGCAGGACGCCTATACGGCGTCGAAGGGCGCGCTGATCGCGCTGACGAAGTCGCTGGCGGTCCAGTTCGGCCCGAAGAGGATCCGCTCGAACGCGATCTGCCCGGGCCCGATCGAGACGCCGCTGCTGTCGGCGTGGCTTCTGAAGGAGCCCGCGGAGAAGGCCAAGCGCCTGAACCGCATCCCGATGGGGCGCTTCGGCAAGTCGGAGGACGTCGTGAACCTCGCGCTCTACCTCGCCTCCGACGAGTCCTCCTGGACGAACGGCGCCGCCCTCGTCGTCGACGGCGGCATCACGTCCAACTACTTCTAGAGGGCCGATGCTCGCCAAGCTCTGGATCGGCGGGAAGGCCGTCGCCGCGCGCGACGGGCGGACCTACGAGGTCCGCAGCCCGGCCGACGGGCGCCTGGTCGCGCGCGTCAGCGAGGGCGGCGCGGCCGACGTCGACGCGGCGGTCCGCGCG
>JAGWRY010000361.1 GCA_028869495.1 Elusimicrobiota bacterium
CCGCGGCGTCGGCCCCGGCGTCCGCCGTGGTCCGCCCGGCGGGCCCCGCCCAGGCGGAACTCGTGCGCGTCGAACGCGGACTCGCGCGCTACCGCGCCGCCTACGGCGAGTTCGTCTTCGACGGCGCCGCATACGTCGCGCCGCGGCCGGTCGAGGGAGCCAGCGGGGCGACCTATGTGTTCGGCCGCGAACTCGCCCGCCGCGTCCGCCGCGGGGACCCGACCGCCCGGCGGATGTTGGAGCTCGGCTACGAACTGAGCGCCGCTCCGGGCTCCCGCGCTCCCGTTCTCGCTCCTCCACCGGCCGAGCGCCTGATCGGCGCGCTCACGCACGCGATCATCGCGGCGGCGCGCCGCGCAGGCCTTTCGGAGGACCAAGTCATCCTTCCCGCCCTGGTCTTCGCGCGCCGCCGCGGCGGACGCCTCGAGCACCGCCTCGCGCGCCCCGGCCGCGACGCGATCCCCTCGCCGACGGACGGCTGGCGCCCGGTGCGCGGACAGAGCGCGATCCTCCCCGAAGAGACGTTCGCGCGCGCCGTCGCCTCCGGGCGCATGCCTTTCGAGCCCTCGGGCTACTACCACGACGTCGGCCACCTGATCGACTTCATCGAGCGCCCGGCCTTCATGGCCGCCCAGCGGGGCCTCTTCCGAGCCGCCGCCGAACGGGTCCGCGCCGGCAGTTCGCCCTTCGGCGCGCGCTGGTCCTGGGCGCTCCAGGAGCTCAACGAGTTCAACATTAAGGCCGCTCCGGGCCGGGAGCGGGACTGGGACGAGGTCCTCGGCCCGGCGCCGTCCGGCGCGCCCGAGCGGGCGCGCTTCGCGGCGAAATACGCCACCTGGCGCCTCGCGCGGATGACGGCCGTGCGCCGCGAACTCGAGCGGCGCTACTACGCCCTGCACGACACCTTCGGCGGAGCAGCCCGCGACTATATTTTCTCGATGCATAGCGGACCCGAGCTCCCGTACGCGGGTCTCGAGGAGGCGCGTGCCGGCCGCGCGCTTCCCGAGCACCGCGCGCGCCTGGGCTTCGGACTGAACCTCCTCAACCAGGTCCCCGCGTTGCTCACCCGCATGCGCTTCATCGAGGATCTTCTGGCCGGGCGCCGTATCGCGGGTTTCCACCGCTCGAGGGCCGATCCCACGTTGCTCAAGAGGCCCGCCCTGCTCGCCGCCTACCGCGCCGCCCTCGTCGAGGTCGAGCTTCAGGCCCGCCTCGCCTACCGCCTGCGCCTGACTCCGGAGAAGGCGTACGCCGACTACGCGGCGCGGCTTCGCCCGGGAGGAGAGGCCGCCTACCGCCGCAGCGCCACCTATCGCTACTTCCGCGCCCTGTCCAAGCCCGGCGACCGCCGCGGCTTCGCCTTCGTCGAGGCGGACGAGGCGTCTCGCTAGCGGGCCAGCCGCGACAGCGCGCGCGCGACCTTCAGGTTCTCGGCGTCGGCGCCGGGCTCTTTCGGCGTCTCCAGGATCGCCGGGACGTCCGCATACTCCTCGCGCTCGAGCAGGACCTTCAGCCCCTCCAGGCCCAGGCGCCCGCGTCCCAGGTGCCAGTGGCTCTCGCGGTGCGAATGGAAGAGCGCGCGCGAGTCGTTGAGGTGGAAGGCGCGCACGCGGTCGCCGAGCAGGCGGTGCGCGCGCGCGACGAACCTGAGAGCCCCCTCGGCCGTCGAGAGCTCGTAGCCGGCCGCCCAGGCGTGCGCGGTGTCCAGGCAGGCCGCGGCCGCGACGCGGGCCGACAGCGCGTCCAGGATCCGCGCCAAATCCTCCAACGAGCCGCCGATCCTCCGGCCTCCGCCCGGGACGTTCTCGACGAGCACCGGGCCGCGGAAGCCCGACTCGCCGACCGCGCGCGCGACCGACTCCGCGAACAGGCGGATCCCGGCCTCCGCGTCGGAGCCCGGCGAATACGGTCCCGCGTGGACGACGTAGGCGTCGCCGCCCAGGCCCGCGGCCAGCCTCAGCTCCTCGGTCAGATGACGGACGGAGCGCGCGCGCAGGGCCTCGTGGCTCGAGGCCAGGGCCGGCGCGTAGCGCGAGTGGACGAGAAGGATCCGCAGTCCGAGGGCGGCGCGCTCGGCGCGGAACGACGACAGCTCGTCGGCGCCCGGGACGTGATGACGGCGGTACGGGAGCGTCTGGAGGGCGGACGTCTCGTGCTCGCGCGCCTCGCCGAGGACGCGGTCCAGGCCCCGCGCGACCCAGGCGTGGACGCCGAGGATCACCGCAGGCCCAGCAGGCGGCGCAGGAGCGCCGTCTTGCGCGCCTCGTACGGGAACCACCACGGGTCGGGCGCGTCGGCCGGCCACTCGTGCTCGAGGACCGCCTGCGCCTGCGTCAGCGCCAGCAGGCCCTCGTCGCCGTGGCGGCGTCCCAGCCCGCTGGATTTCACCCCGCCGAACGGGAGCGAGCCCAGCGCGTAGTGCGTGGCCGGCTCGTTGATGCCGACGATCCCCGCCTCCAGGAGCGTCGACAGGCGCTCCGCCTTCTCGAGGTCGGCCGACCAGACGCTCGCCCCGAGCCCGTGCGGGCCGGAGTTGGCCAGCGCGACCGCCTCCTCCGCGCGCCCGACGCGCATGACCGGGACGACGGGGCCGAAGGTCTCCTCGGTCATCACGCTCATCTCCATGCGCGCGCCCAGCACCAGCGCCGGCGCCATGCGCAGGCCCGCGCGGTCGAGCACCTCGCCGCCGATCACCTCCGCCCCCTTGCTGCGCGCGTCGTCGAGCTGCTTCTGCACGCGATCGAGCTGGGGCGGGAAGATGAAGCGCCCGATGTCGGCGTTCGGGCCGTCGGTCCGCAGGGCCGCCAGCCGCGCGCGGACCTTCGCGACGAAGGCGTCGTGGACCGAGGACTCGACGTAGACCCGCTCGACGCCGACGCAGAGCTGGCCCGCGTTCGCGCAGGCGCCCCAGACCGCGGCCGCCGCCGCGCGCTCGAGCGGCGCGTCGGCCAGCACGATCATCGGGTGCTTGCCGCCGAGCTCCAGGATCGCGGGCTTGAGCTGGGACGCCGCGCGCTGGGCGACCCGCCGCCCGGTCGCGAGCGACCCCGTGAAGAGGACCAGATCCGAGGCGTCGACGACTCCCTCCCCCGCCCCGCCGCGCCCCGGCACGACCGACAGCAGGCCCTCGGGCAGCAGGCCCGTCGCCGCGACCGTCTTCTCGAGCCACAGCGCGGTGCGCGTCGTCCACTCCGAAGGCTTCAGCAGGACCGCGTTGCCGGCCAGCATCGCGCAGAAGGAGTCGCCGAACGGGATCAGGAACGGCAGGTTCCACGGCGTGATGACGCCGATCACCCCGCGCGGCAGGCGGCGCACCGCCGCGCGCTTGTTGAGGAAGAACCACGGCGTCCAGGCCGGGCGCTCGTCGAGGATGCGCGAGGCGTTGGCCAGGAAGTAGCGGACCAGCAGGGACGCCGGTCCGAACTCGAGGATCTCCGCCTCGTCGCGGGATTTTCCGGTCTCCTCGCGGACGACCGCCAGGCCCTCCTCGCGCTTCGCGCGCACCGCCTCCCAGACCCCGCGCAGGGCCGCGACGCGCTGGGACACGCTCGCCCGCCGCCAGACGTGCGCCGCGCGCCGCGCCGCCGACGCGCGCGCCGCCGACTCCTCGGGCGGGACGTCCCAGACCGGCGCCAGGGGCCCTTCGCTCATGCGCTCCTCCGCGCGACCAGCCTCGCCTCGAACGGATCGGCCTCGTCGGCGCAGAGCTCGGAGACGACGCCGACGCCGGGCGCGTAGAGGCGCTCGCCCGAGCCGCCGTCGCCGCCCGCGATCAGGTAGGAGACCTTCAGGCAGTCCGCGAAGCGCCCGGCCGGGACCTCCGCGACCGCGCCCGCCCCCTCGACCGCGTGGCGGATCGGCGGGACGCTCCAGGACGTCCCGGGCTGCGGCGGCAGGGGAAGGACGAGGAGCCCGTCCTCGTAGACGCCGTCCGCGCGGCGCTCGGCCCGCGCCGTCTCGCTCTGCGACGAGCCGTCCGGCGACGTCCAGGTCCGCCGCACCAGCGTCGTCCCGCCGCCGCCGTCCGAGTGCTCGACCGCGAGCCTCAGCGTCGCGCCGGCGCGGCGCACCTCGTAGTCGAGGCGCAGGCCGGGCGTCAGCGGCAGGTAGTCGGGCGTCATCGGCGCAGGCCCTTCAGGAAGCCCTGCAGCTTCGGGGCCAGGTCCTTCGCGGCTCGGTCGAGCGCCTGCGCGCCGGCGCGCTGGAGCGCCGCCTGGCCCGCGCGCTGGGCCGAGGACGCGATCTCGCGCAGGGCCTGGGACGCGGCCTCGGCCGGCGAGCGGCCCGGGCCGCCGAGGTTCGTCAGGCGGAGGTCGGGAAGAGCGACGCTCATGTCCTTGCCGCCCAGCGCGGCGGCCGACAGCCCGACCTTGCCCCCCGTCACCGCGAGGTCGCGGATCAGCAGGGACTTGCCCTTCTTCGCGGGCGCCGCGGGCGCGGCCTTCGCCGGCGCGCTCCCGCCGGCGGCGGCCTCGGCGTTCTTCTGCAGGCGCGCGAGGTTCGAGCCGCCGGGACCCAGCTCCAGGTCGATCTCCGGCGCGCGGACCGCGACGCTCTCGACGACGATCGTGTCCGAGAACAGCGACGAGGGCTCGAGCGTCACCGAGATCTCCCCGACCCGGACCGCCTGCGGCCCCCGGAAGCCCGGCGGGTTGCCGATCACGAGCCCGCGCAGGGTCCCGCGCCCGGACCACGGGACGATCGTCGCCGAGGCCAGCGTCACCGGGACCCCGAGCACGCGCGGCCCCGCGGCCTCGACCCCGGCCTTCACGATCCGCCCCAGGAACAGCGACAGCGCGCCGATCGCGACGAGCAGAAGGACGGCGACGAGCGCGCCGGCCATGCGCAGAGCGTTCTTCATTTCAGGTCCTCCAGGGGGACGTCGAGAACGGGCCAGGAGCGGGCGTCCGGGTCCTCGTAGTGCCACCACTCCTCGGGCAGGGGCTTGAAGCCCGCCTTCTTCATCGCCGCCTCGAGGACCCTCAGGTTCCGCCGCGCCGCGGCCGGGACGCCTTTCGCCCCGCGCCAGGCGCGCGGGCCGAAGTCGTCGAAGGGGCTGGGCATCTCGAGCTCGCGGCCCGAGAGGTCGGCCAGCGAGACGTCGACCGCCCCGCCCCGGTTGTGGATCGAGCCGCCGCGCGCGGGGTCGGCCACGTAGCGCCGGTCCGGCTCGGCCTTCCACATCAGCTTCTGGACCGAGAACGGGCGGTACGCGTCGAAGACGACGAGGCGGCGGCCCTCCGCGCGCAGGAGGTCGGCGGCCTTCTTCAGGCGCAGAGCCGTCGAGCGGCGCAGGAAGGCGGCCGCCCTCGGGTAGACCGGCCGGCCGAGGAAGTTGTCCTTCGTCGCGTAGCGGACGTCGAGGACGACGTCCGGCACGACCGTGCGCACGTCGACGAGCGGGTCGGCGGCCAGGAGCGGGGCGCTCAGCGCGGCGATGACGGCCAGCACCCGGCCATGCTACAAAAAAACGCGGGCTAAGGCCGCGGCGCCGGCGCCGCGGGCGGCAGGGGCTCGCGCAGGCAGGCGTCGAAGTAGTCGCCGACGCCCATGTAGTGCGCGTCGATCTCGCGGCGCACCGCGTCCAGGCGGTCCGGGTCGACGAAGCGGCGCAGGTCGGCCAGGCCGCGCAGGGCCGCGCTCATCGCCTCGGTCGGGTCGAGCTGGCGCCGGTGCGAGGCCTCGACGACGGCCTCGAGCACCTGGATCGCCCCGCGCGGCAGGCTCTGGTCGGCCAGCAGGACCGCGGTCATCGCGCCCTTGACCGCGTCCTCGATCACGCGCCCGGACTCCGCTCCCGCGGCCGGGGCCTGCAGGGCCGTCTCCAGCGTCCGGAGAACGACCTCCGCCGCCTTCGCGCACGGATCCCCGAGGCGCCTCAGCTCCTCGGCGACCATCTCCTTCGTCAACTGACCGATCCTGAGCTCGTCCATGATGTTCTCCCTCCGCCCTCAGGATAGCCCGCGGCCCGCGCGCGCGCGACGAAACTTAAGCCAAACTTCAACGGCGCCGATTTCGCTAGAATGAGGCCATGCCCGGCGCCCGCGCCGTCCTGTTCGCCGCCCTCGGCTGCTTCGCCCTCCTTTATCTCGCGGTCTGGATCGCCGCGCTCCGGGCCGACCTCCGCGCCGGGGGCGGGAGCGGCGCGCTCGCGGTCCGCCGCCCGCGGGGCGTCGAGCTCGCGATCGGCTTCGTCTCGAACTTCTTCGACACCCTCGGCATCGGCTCCTACGCGCCGACGACGTCGGTCTACAAGCTGCTGAAGCTGGTCCCCGACGAGCTGATCCCGGGGACCCTCAACGTCGGCGACGCCGCGCCGACGATCGCCGAGGCCCTGATCTTCATCGCGATCATCTCGGTCGAGATGCGCACCCTCGCGCTGATGATCCTGGCCGCGGTGCTGGGCGCCTGGCTGGGCGCCGGGGTCGTCACCTCCTGGCCGCGCCGCTACATCCAGGTCGGCATGGGGATCGCGCTGCTGGCCGCGGCGGTCTTCTTCCTCATGTCGAACCTCGGCCTCTTCCCGCTCGGCGGGACCGCGCTGCGCCTGTCCGGCGCGGCGCTGGCGGTCGGCCTGATCGGCAACTTCGTGCTGGGCGCGCTGATGACGCTGGGCATCGGCGCCTACGCGCCGAGCATGATCCTGGTCAGCCTGCTGGGCATGGACCCGAAGGCCGCGTTCCCGATCATGATGGGCTCCTGCGCCTTCCTGATGCCGGTCGCCTGCCTGCGCTTCGTCGGCCGCCGCCGCTACGCGCCGGGTCCGGCTCTCGGGCTCTCTCTCGGCGGCGTGCCCGCGGTCCTGCTGGCGGCCTACATCGTCAAGTCCCTGCCGCTGGTCGCCGTGCGCTGGCTCGTGATCGTCGTGGTCGTCTGCGCGGCCTTCGCGATGCTGAACTCCGCGCGCCGCGCGGCCGCGGCGCCCGCCGCCGCCCCGGCCGGAGAATAGCGTGTCCGCCCCCGCGGCCGCGGCGAACGACCGGACCGACGCCGTCCTGGCCCGCGCCCTCGACAAGGAGCGCCGCCGCAACGCGCGCTGGCTGGGCTCGATCCGCCTGGCCTGCGTCGGCGCGATCTTCGCCGTCGCGCTCTGGCAGGGCCTGGCGCGCGGGCGCGCCGACTGGCGCGCGGAACTCCCCCTCTTCGGCGCCTACGCCCTGCTGTCCGCCGCGCTGGCCCTGGTCGCCTGGCGGCGCCCGTCGCTCCACCGCCCGGCCGCGCTGGGCCTGGCCTTCGTCGACGTGCCGATGGCCTTCCTCATCCAGGGGGGCGCGGCGCCGGCCGCGCCCGCGGCCGCCTTCGCGCTGGGCCTGTTCTGCGCCTTCGTCCTGCTGGCCGCGCTCGCGCTCGACCGCGGGCTCGTCGTCGCGGTCGCCGGCGCCGGGACCGTCCTCGAGGTCGTCCTCCTGCGCCGCGCGGGCG
>JAGWRY010000362.1 GCA_028869495.1 Elusimicrobiota bacterium
AGCGACGAGTCCTGGGCCGCGCTGAGCGCGGACGCGGAGACCGCGCGCGCGCTGGCGCCGCGCCGCCGCGACGGCCTGACGGCCGCCGACGCGGAGGTCCTGCGCGCGCGTCTCGGCGCGCGCGCGTCCGAGCTCTCCGTCCACCGCGGCGTTCCGTTCGCCGCGTGGATCCTCGTCGGCGCCCTGCTGACGCTCTGGCGGCCGGGGACCGTCGTGTCGTGGCTCCTGCCGTACGCGGAGAAGGCCTGGCGCCTGGCGGGCTTCCTCGGGGGGCGCGGATGAGCGGGCGCGTGGACCTGAAGGTGGGCTTCCGCTGCAACAACCTCTGCCTGTTCTGCGTGCAGGGCGACAAGCGCCTGCGTCTGCCCGCCAAGGAGACCGCGGAGCTCGCGCGCTCCCTGGAGGAGGGGCGGCGCGAGGGCGCGGTCGGCGTCGTGCTCACCGGCGGCGAGCCGACCCTGCACCGGAGCGCCGCCGAGCTGGCGCGCCTGGCGCGCTCGCTCGGCTACACGCTGATCCAGGTCCAGAGCAACGGGCGGACCTTCTGCTACGAGGACTTCTGCCGGCGCCTGATCGACGCGGGCGTCAACGAGTTCGCGCCGTCCCTGCACGGCTCGACGCCGCGGATCCACGACTGGCTGACCGGGGCGCCCGGCGCGTTCCTGCAGACCGTCGCCGGGATCCGGACGCTGAAGCGGCTGGGCCAGCGCGTGATCACGAACTCGGTGATCACGAAGGCGAACTGCCGCGACCTGCCGGCGCTCGCGCGCCTGCTCGTCTCGCTCGGCGTCGACCAGTACCAGCTCGCGTTCATGCACATGACCGGGCGCGCGGGCGAGAACAAGGGCTGGCTCACGGCGCGCATGAAGGTCGCCGAGCCGCACGTCAAGCGCGCGCTCGACGTCGGGCTCGCGGCCGGGATCCCGGCGATGACCGAGGCGATCCCGTACTGCCGGATGTCCGGCTACGAGGCCTGCGTCGCCGAGCGCGTGATCCCGCGCACGCGGATCTACGACGCGGACTCCGTGATCCCCGACTACACGCGCGCGCGCATCGACGAGGGCAAGGCGCGCGGGCCGCGCTGCGGCGAGTGCCGCTGGAACGGCTCCTGCGAGGGCCCGTGGCGCGAGTACCCGGAGCTTTTCGGCTGGGACGAGTTCGTCCCGGTCGGGCCGGCGCCCGCGGCCGGCGCGGCGGAGGACGAATGCGCAAGATAGCGGTCTTCGGCAAGGGCGGGATCGGCAAGTCCACGCTGACGTCGAACCTGGCCGCGGCGTACGCGCGCCGCGGCCTGCGGGTCCTGCTCGTCGGCTGCGACCCGAAGCACGACACGACGGTCGCGCTGACCGGCGGCGAGCCGATCCGCACGGCCGTCGAGCTCTCGGCCTTCATGGACTCGTCCGGGAAAGGAGCCGACGAGCTCGTCGCGCGCGGGCGCCTCGGGATCGACTGCGTCGAGGCGGGCGGCCCCGAGCCGGGCATCGGCTGCGCCGGACGCGGCATCTCCCGCGCGATCGAGCTGCTCGAGCTGTCGGGGCGCCTGCGGCCGGACCGCTACGACGTCGCGCTCTTCGACGTGCTCGGCGACGTGGTCTGCGGCGGCTTCGCGGCGCCCTTGCGCGAGGGGATGGCCGACGTCGTCGCCCTGGTGACCTCCGAGGAGATGATGTCGCTCTACGCGGCCAACAACGTCGCGCGCGCGATCCGCAACTACGCGGCCAACGGCGCGTCGCTGGCGGGCCTGGTCGCCAACCTGCGCGACCCCGGCGCCGACCGGGAGGCGGTCGCGCGCTTCGCGGGCCTGCTCGGCACGCGCGTGCTCGCCTGGTTCGAGCGCGAGAGCGCGGTGCGCCGCGCCGAATACGCGCGCGAGACCGTCGTCGAGTCCGCGCCGGAGTCGGCCTTCGCGCGCGCGGTCGAGGCGCTGGCGGGCGCCCTGCTCGAAGCGGCGGCGGCGCCTCCGCCGACGCCGCTCGGCGACGAGCGCTTCGCCGCGCTGTCGCGCCGCGCG
>JAGWRY010000363.1 GCA_028869495.1 Elusimicrobiota bacterium
GCCGCGGCGGCGGCCGTCGCGTCATCGGCCGCCGCGGCCTTCGGGCACGCGGCCGTCGCGGACCTGCCGGGCGCGGTCCTCGTCGTCGCCTCGCCGGCGCCGATCGTCCGCGGCGACGCCGACCTCGAGGGGAACTTGACGCTGCGCCGCCCGCCGGAGCCGGGCGACGTCCGGCTCCTGGGCGCGGGCCTGCGCTGGCGCCCGGCGCCCGCCGGCAATTGATAGAATGGCCGGGATGAAGCGCTTCCGCTTCGGCTGGTACGGCGACGGGGGGCTCGGCGAGCGGATGATCCAGGCCATCCTCGCCGGGCGCAAGACCGCGACCTCCTGCCCGGCCTACGACCCCGAGGACGCGGACCTGAAGGCCGGCGACGAGCTCGAGCTCGTCGACAAGCACGGCTCCGTCCGAGGCCGGCTCGTCGTCGACGGCGTCGAGGTCCGCCCGTACGGAAGCTTCGACGACGCGCTCGCCGCCGCCGAGGGCGTGACGCTGGCCGAGCTGAAGGAAAAGCTCGGCTTCGCGAACGGCCGCGCGATCCGGGACGACGAGGAGATGCGCGTCGTGCGCTTCCGCCTCGCCAAGCCATGAGGCTGCACGTCGTCGCTCTCGGCTGCCAGATGTCCGTCGCCGACGGCGGCGAGCTGGCCGCGCCGCTGCTGGCGCGCGGCTTCTCGCCCGCCGCCGCCCCCGAGGACGCCGACGCCGTGATCGTCAACACCTGCACCGTGCGCCAGCACGCCGAGGACAAGGCGCTGTCGCTGATCGGGCGCCTGCGGCCGTGGAAGGCCGAGCGCCCCGAGCGCGTGCTGATCGTGGCCGGCTGCGCGGCCGAGCGTCTGGGCCCCTGGCTGCGCGGACGCTTCCCGCACGTCGACCTCGTCGTCGGCGCGAAGTCGATCGAGGACTACCCGCGCCTCGTCGAGGAGGCGCTGGCCGCGCGCTTCGACGCCCTGGCCGAGAATAACGAGACGTTTTCGGGCGCCGCCGAGGCGCCCGAAAACCCGATCGGCTGGCCGTCGCCGGCGGTCGCGCCGGTCACGGTCATGCGCGGCTGCAACTACTCGTGCTCGTACTGCATCGTGCCGGCCGTGCGCGGCCGCGAGTCGTACCGCCCGTTCGACGCCGTCCTGGCCGAGGTCCGCGCGAAGGCCGAGGCCGGCGCGCGCGAGATCCTGCTCCTCGGGCAGACCGTCAACAGCTGGCGGGACGGCGGGACGGGCCGCCGCTTCCCGGAGCTCCTGCGCGCCGCCGCGTCCGCGCCGGGCGTCGCGCGCGTGCGCTTCGAGAGCCCGCATCCGCGCTTCGTGGACGACGCGCTGATCGAGGCCATGGCCGGCGTCGCCGGGGCCGGCGACCACCTGCACCTGCCCGCGCAGTCCGGCTCGGACCGCGTGCTTTCGCTGATGCGGCGCAACTACACGGCCGCGTCGTTTTTGGAGAAGGCGGAGCGCCTGCGCGCGGCCCTGCCCAAGATTGAAGTGAGCACCGACATTATCGTAGGATTCCCGTCGGAGACCGACGAGGACTTCGCGCGGACTCTGGAGCTCGTCCGGCGCCTGCGGCCGGCCTGGACGTACGCGTTCAAGTACTCGCCCCGCGAGGGGACCGAGGCCGCGGGACGGCCGGACGACGTGCCCGCGGAGGTCAAGGAGGAGCGCCTCGCGCGC
>JAGWRY010000364.1 GCA_028869495.1 Elusimicrobiota bacterium
CCTGGGTCCGCGACGCGGGCTCCCTCGGCGCCGGGCGCGACGACCCGGAGAGCGTCCACGCGCGCGCCCTCCAGGCTCCCGTCCCGGAGCTGGGCGACGGGGCCTTCCTCGACGCGCGGACGCCGTCGGCCGCGGCGGCCGCGGCCGAGACGCTCTACGCGCGGCTGGCCAAGGACAACGACGGCTACCTGGCCCGGCTCGACCGCCGCCTGTCGCTGGTCCTGACGCGCCTGATGCTCCCCTGGCCGATCACGCCGAACCAGGTGACCGCGGCGAGCCTCGTCCTCGGCCTGCTCGGCGCGTGGTGGCTGGCCGCCCCCTCGGCGGAGCGCCAGCTCTGGGGCGCGCTCCTGCTGTGGTTCTGCTGCCTGCTCGACGGCTGCGACGGCGAGATCGCGCGCCTGAAGCTCCACCAGACCCGCTGGGGCGGGGAGTTCGACCTGCTGGCCGACCACGTCGCGCACCTGGCGACCTTCGTCGCCCTGCCGATCGGCGTCGCGCGCCTGCACCCGGGCGTCGACTGGCGCCTGCCCGGCGTCCTGCTGGTGACCGGCTTCCTCGCCTGCGGCTTCTCCGTCTGGTGGCTGGTCCTGCGCGTGCCCGAGGAGAGGCGCGGACCGCTGGCCCTCGTCGTCGAGCGCATCGCCAGCCGCGACTACGTCTACCTGATCCTCGCGCTGACGCTGGTCGGGCGGCTGGACTGGTTCGTCTGGACCGCCGCCGTCGGCTCGCACGGCTTCTGGGCCGCGCTCTGGTGGCTGTCCTGGCGCCAGGCCCCCGGCCTGACCTGACGCCGGCCTAGGCCCCCAGCCCCCAGGAGCGCAGGACCGCGCGCTCCTCCTCGGGCGAGCGCGTCTTCTTGAAGCGGGCGCCGGAGCGACCCTTGACCCGCGCCTCGCACGCGGCCCACGTCGCGTGGCGCTCGAGCTTCCCGTCGAGCAGGCTCAAATAGGTCGCCGGCCCCGACGGCGCGGGCGCCTTCGCGCCGGCCTTGCGCTCCGGCAGCGGCGTCTCCGGCGAGGGCAGGAGCGAGCCGTGCGGGTAGGCCGCGACCGGCCCGTCGTAGAGCTCGACCGGGCGCCGGCGGCTCATCGCGACCGCGAGCTCGTCGCAGCGCTCGTTGGCGTCGTGGCCCGCGTGGCCGCGGACCCAGCGCCAGGCGACGCCGCCGCGCCCGCGCGCGGCGACCCGCGCGTCGAGCTCCCGCCACAGGTCGCAGTTCTTGACCGGCTCGCCCGCGGCGGTCGTCCAGCCGCGGCGCTTCCAGCCCTTGATCCAGGACGTGATCCCGCCCAGCACGTAGGTCGAGTCGGTGTGGACGACGACGGTCCCGGGGAGCCCCTCGGCGGCGCGCAGGCCCTCGATCGCCGCGGTCAGTTCCATGCGGTTGTTCGTCGTCGGCTCCGCGCGGCCCGCGAGCTCGAACGCGCGCCCGCCGGACGCGGCGAGCACGCAGGCCCAGCCGCCGGGGCCGGGATTGCCGGAGCAGGCCCCGTCGGTGAACAGGCAGGTCAGGTCGGCGTCGCGCGCGCTCATCGCGGCGCCATCTTAGCAAACGCCCCGGCGTCCCCGCCCGGATGCTAGAATGTCCCCCCTTGGCCCAGACCTGGCTGTGGTTCCTGTTCGTGGTCGCGGTCGCCGCGATGCTGGCGATCGATCTCGGCGTCTTCCAGCGCCGCGCGCACGCGGTGCGCTTCCGGGAGGCCGCGCTGTGGAGCGCGGTCTGGATCGCCCTCGCGCTGGCCTTCGGCGGCGCGATCTGGGCCCTCGAAGGGCGCGAGCGGGCGATGCTCTACTTCACCGCCTACGTCCTCGAGAAGTCGCTGTCGATCGACAACCTGTTCGTCTTCCTGGTCATCTTCCGCTTCTTCCGCATCGGCGGGGAGCACCAGTCGCGCGTCCTGCACTGGGGCATCCTGGGCGCCGTCGTCATGCGCTTCGTCTTCATCTACGCGGGCGTGGCCGCCGTTCAACGATCGCACCTGGTCCTCTACGCGTTCGGCGTCCTGCTGGCCTGGACCGGCGGCAAGCTCCTGTTCGCCCCCGAGGCCGCGCCCAAGCCCCACGAGAGCCGCACCCTGCGCCTCCTGCACCGGTTCCTGCCGGTGACCGAGTCCCTGCACGGACAGAGCTTCTTCACGCGCGTCCAGGGCGCGCTCTACGCGACCCCGCTCTTCGCCTGCCTCGTCGTCGTCGAGGCCTCGGACCTCGTCTTCGCCGTCGACTCGATCCCGGCCGCCCTGGGCGTGACCCCGAGCCTGTTCCTGGTCTACACCTCGAACATCTTCGCCGTGCTGGGCCTGCGCGCCCTCTACTTCCTGCTCGAGGCGTCCCTGGCCGAGTTCCGCTACCTGAAGACCGGCATCGCGCTGGTCCTGGTCTACATCGGCGCCAAGCTCCTGGCCGACCGCTTCGTCCATGTGCCGACCGGCTGGTCGCTGGCGATCGTCGCCTCCGTCCTGCTGACCGCGATCGCCGCCTCTCTCGCCGCCGAGCGCGGCGAGCGGGCCCGCCCCTAGCGCCGGCGCGTCGAGACGACCTGGACGCGGTAGCCGACGGTCTCGCCGGCCAGCGGCTTGTTGAAGTCGAGGACGGCCTTGCCGCGCGAGACGGACAGCACGCGCGCGGTCACGGCCCGGCCGTCGCGCAGGCCCAGGATCTTCCGGCCGGCCTTCAGGCCCCGGCCGGCGTCGCCGAGCGAGGCCAGCGTGACGGTCGAGACCTGCGCCGGGTCGTAGGGGCCGAAGGCCTCGGCCGGCGGCAGGACCAGGCTCTTCGCCTCGCCGGGCTTCATGCCGACCAGGGCCGCGTCGACGCCCGGCGGGACGTCGCCGGTTCCCTGATAGACCTCGACGGGCGCGCCGGAGAAGTTCGACTCCAGGACCTTCCCCCCGGCGGAGAGCTCGTAGCGGATCTCGACGGCGTCGCCGGGGCGCACGCGGCGGGAGCAGGCGGCCAGCAGGATCAGCGGCAGGACGGCCGCCGCGCGCCTCACTGGACGGCCGCGACGGCCAGGAAGGCGCCCTTCGGCTGGCGGTCCAGGCGCGCGATCATCGCGGACTTCTCGCCCTCGATGCGCGCGCGCAGGGCGGGCAGGATCGCCATCACGTTGCGGCCCGGACAGGAGGTCGGGTCGTAGTGCTGGTGCCCCTCGAGGAAGCCCGGGCGCTCCGGGTCCTGGCGGTACTTGATCGCGAGGAACGTGACCAGGCGCATCAGGCTGCCGACCTGCGCCGGAGTCGGCTTGATCTCGTCGAAGTTCCCCATCAGCGCGACGCCGATGTTGTTCTCGTTGGCCCCGCGCGCGTGCGCGCCGAGGGTCTCGGCCGGCCGGCCCTGGACGATGCGCCCGGCGCCGTCGATCAGGAAGTGGTAGCCGATGTCGTCCCAGTCGTCCTTGCCGACCTGGCCGCGGCCGACCATGTGGTAGTACTGGATGGCGCGCACCGCGCGCTCGGTCGCGGCCTCGGTCATCGTCTGCGGTCCCTCGGTGTGATGGACGGTCACGTGCGTCGGCGTCATCGCGACGGGGACGCCGCGCCGCCGCGCCGCATGCCAGGCGGCGCGGCTGATGATCGGGGCGAGCGTCGCGTAGAGCGCCTTCTGATAGCCTTCGAAGGCGGCCAGGACCGGCCCGACGCCGCGCTGCGCGGAGCGGTCGACGGCCGGATAGTCCGCCGCGCCCGCCGGCAGGGGCGGCGGCGGCGCGGAGAGGTCGCCGGACGGGCCGCGCGTGCCCGGGCCCGTGAAGGCGATCGGACGGCGCGGCGCGTAATGGGGCGTGTAGCCGGTCCGCACGACCGCGCCGCCGGGCAGGGCCAGCCCCGAGCGGGAGACGTCGCCGTCGAAGAGCCGCCGTCCGGCGTCGGTCGCCGCCTCGTCGGTCGGGGCGTAGGCCGAGACGGTCTGGTCGCGCGCGGCCAGTCCGAGCCGGGCCGCGTCTTGGAAGGCGCGCGTCGCGGCGTCCGTTCCGGGGGCGGCGCCCGGGCCCGCGCCGCGAGCCTCGGCGGCGGCCGCCCCCTTCCCGGCGTCCTTCGCGGCGTTCTGCGACGAGCAGCCGGCCAGGCTCAGGACCGCCAGGCCCGCGGACGCCGCCAGCAGGAGCGAAAGAGATCGTTTCATGCCCGGAGTGTAGCGAGTTCCGGCGCGGGTTTCCATGAATCCGAGGCCCCAGAAAGTCGGGGACGATGGACCCATCGGTGCCGGAGTTCAGTCATTCAGGCGTCCGCTCGCCTGGAGCAGGATTCACGTCGGAAGCGGCGCGGTGCCGGGCTTTAAAGGTTTCGGTCCGGACTCAGACCGAGACGGTCCGGCCCTGGAAGCGCCGGAACTGCATGTAATAGCCGATGACCTTGCGCACGTAGTCCGCGGTCTCGCGGTACGGCGGCACCCCGCCGTACTTCTGCACGGCCCCCGGACCGGCGTTGTAGGCCGCGATCGCGTTCTCGACGCGGTGGATGACGAAGGGGCTCAACGGGTTGATCGAGAGCATGTCCGAGCCGACGAACTGGTCCCACAGGCCCTTGAAGTAGCTGGTGCCCAGGCTCACGTTGACGGCCGGGTTGTAGAGGGCGGCGACGTTGCAGACGCCGAGGCCGCAGGCGGTGCCCGGCATCAGCTGCATCGCGCCGCGCGCGCCGACCGGGCTGGTCGAGTCGTTGTGCAGGCCCGACTCCTGCATGCCGATCGCCAGCACCATCAGGGGATCCATGTTCTTGCCCACGGCCTGGCGGATGGCCTGGTCCACGACGCTGGGGGCCGCGCCGCCGCGGATCAGGGCCGAGCGCAGGGACGCATAGCGGGCGATGTCGCGGGCCTCGGCCGGCGACGGCGGCGGGGCCAGGGCCAGGTCCGAGGGGATCGTCGAATCCAGGTTCGTGTACTGGACCGCCGGGCGCGGCGAATAGCCGGGCGTGTAGGAGACCGGGACGTAGCCGGCCCCGCCGCGGGCGCCGGAGGCCCCGTCGAAGAGGACGGCCCCGGGGTCGGCGGCGCCGGAGGCGCCGGCGTACGCGCCGCTTCCCTGCTGGTAGCGCTCGAGCTGGCCGCCGGCGCCGTCGAGGGAGCGGGTCCGCGC
>JAGWRY010000365.1 GCA_028869495.1 Elusimicrobiota bacterium
GTACTTGCGCGCCTGCGCCAGGCCCTTCTTCGAAAGATAGTGCGTGATCGCGGCCGTCAGGGTCGTTTTGCCGTGGTCGACGTGACCGATCGTCCCGACGTTCACATGCGGCTTCGTGCGCTCGAACTTGGCCTTGGACATGGCGTGCGTTCTCCTTGTTGGCTCCTAGCGTGACTTCTTTTTCGTCCGTCTATGCGTCTGCGTCCTCAAACCTAGCTGGGAATGGGATTTGAACCCACGACCTTCTCCTTACCATGGAGATGCTCTACCAGCTGAGCTATCCCAGCGTCGACCGATCGGAGCGGGCGATGGGAATCGAACCCACGTGTCGAGCTTGGAAGGCTCGCGTTCTACCATTGAACTACGCCCGCGCGTCCGCCCGCCCGTTCGAACCCCCCGGACACGAGACGCCCTTTCGGGCGTCGCACCGGCCGGGAGAAACTCCAACGGATGGCGGGAGCGTCAGTATAGCGAAACGGCGGCGAGCCTGTCAACGTCCCTGGACGCGGCGGAGAGCGCGAGCTATCCTTATATCCGTGCGCAGAATCGGGCGTCTGCTGGTCCTGACGGCGATCGCGCTGGCCGTCGTCCTGCCGGTCCGCGTCTGGATCGGCGAGCCGATCGTCATCGCCAGCGGCTCGATGACGCCGACCCTGCGCGTCGGCGACCTGATGATCCTCGACCGCTGGGCCCTGCGCGGGCGCGCGCCGCGCCGGGGGGAGATCGTCTCGTTCCGCTGTCCGGTCGCGGACGTGGACATGGTCAAGCGCGTGATCGCCGTCCCCGGCGACGTCGTCCAGATCAAGAAAAAGACGGTCTATCTCGACGGCAAGCCTCTCGACGAGCCCTATGCGATGCACGACCGCCCGAAGGTGCGCCTGGAGGGCGACGACCTGGGCCCGCTGACGGTCCCGCCGGGCGAGTTCTTCGTCCTGGGCGACAACCGCGACGAGTCCGACGACTCCTCGGTCTGGAAGGACGCCGCGGGCAAGCGCGTCTACTACGTGCGAAGGGACGCGATCCAGGGCCTGGTGGTGCCCCTGCCGTGGGCCTCATAGGTCTAAAGTCCCATCTTCGACCGGGACCGGGGTCCCTGGGGGCCGCCCGGCCCCGGAGGTATCCTGAGGGCATGAGGCCCGTCCGGCTCGCCTTCCTGCTCGCGGTCCTTTCGGTCCCGGCCGCCGCCGCGTCCTCGGCGGGGGTCGCGTCCTCGACGGGGACGGCCGCCGAGGTCCCCGGCAAGGCGGACCTGCTCGCCCGCATCGACGCCTGGAGCGCCCAACTGCCCCCGCCGAACGCCGCGAACGCGTTCAGCGCCGTGTACGCGCCGCGCCTGGCCCGGATCAAGGCCGCCGCGAAGGCCGCCGCGACCGCGGCCGCCCTCGCCCGCCCGCGCCGCGACCTGGCGGCCTGGGAGAAGTCCTTCCTGCGCGACTCCTACGACGACGACAAGGCGCGCGGGCTCACGACGCAGGCCTTTTCCGCCTACGCCGCGGACCGCTCCGGGAGCGTCGAGTCCGCCGCCGCCCTGAGCGCGGCCTTCGGGCGCGCCCGGCGCGAGCAGGCGGCCGTCAGCGCCCTGCAGGGCTCGCTGGTCGCCGCGAACGCGGACGGCGGCGCCGCGCTCTTCGACGGCGGCGCGGCGTCCGCCGGCGCCGCCGACGCGACGGCCGTCTCCGTTCCGCCGCCGCTGGACCCGAAGGATCCGGCCCGCTACGCGAAGGTCCGCGACATCCTGGTCTCGGAGGGCGTCAGCGCGAAGATCGTCGACGCGGCCATCCAGGAGGCGATCCGCCAGGGCGCCGACCCGCTCCTGGTCCTGGCCGTGGTCAAGAAGGAGTCCAGCTTCAATCCGCGCGCGACGAGTTCCGCCGGCGCGCGCGGCCTGATGCAGCTCCTGCCGGGCACCGCCCGCAACATGGGCGTGAGCAACGCGGGGCTCCTCTACAACGTGAAGACCAACCTGCGCGCCGGCATCCGCTACCTGAAGCAGCTCTGGGACCAGTTCACCGACATCGACATGCGCGCGCTGTCGCGCATCGACCCGTGGTCCTCTCACGACGTGAAGGCCGCCGTCGCCGCCTACAACGCCGGCCCCGGCGCCGTCCAGAAGTACGACGGCGTCCCGCCGTACCGCGAGACGCGCGACTACGTGAAGGTCGTCCTCCGCTACTACGAGCAGTTCAAGGGCGACCTCGGGCTGTAGGCCGCGAAAACGGCTATCATCGCCCCATGCCCCCTTCCCCGCGTCCGCGCGCCTTGACCGGCGCCCAGATCCGGACCTTCATCGAGACGGGCTGGCTCCGCCTCGACGCCTGCTTCGACGCCGCGGCGGCCCGCCCCTGGATCGACGCGGCGTGGCGCACGCTCGGCGCGGACCCGGAGCGTCCGGAGACCTGGCCGCCGGACGGCGAGGCGATGCGCGGCGACCGGAACGCCCGCATCGCCGACTTCGCGCCGAAGCTGTGGGACGCGATCTGCGGCCTGCTCGGCGGTCCCGAGCGCGTCGCCGGCGGCCGCGAGCTCTCCTGGTCGAACTCCTTCGTGATCCGCTCTCCGTGCGCCGATCCGTCGCGCTGGCAGCCGCCGTCGCCCCGCAGCCGGTGCGGCTGGCACCTCGACGGCGGCGACGCGCCGCGCTGGCTGGACAGCCCGGAGTACGGGCTGGCGATCTGGGCGCTGTGGTCGGACGTCGCGCCGCGCGGCGGCGGCACCTACCTCGCGTTCGACTCCGTCCCGCCCGTCCTGCGGGAGCTCCGCTCGCACCCGGAGGGGATCGGCAGGCTCCGGATGCCCCTTCAGGACATCGTCCGCGCCTGCCGCGACGTCCGCGAGTTCACCGGCCGGCTCGGCGACGTGATCGTCGCACTGCCCCACGTCGTGCACGCCGAGTCCGTCAACCTCTCGAAGCGCCCGCGCCTGCTGACCGCGCGCATGGTCCCGCTGGCCGCGCCCCTCGACTTCGCCCGCCGCGACCCCGCGGACTTCTCGGTCGTCGAGCGCTCGATCCTGTCGATGCTCGGCGTCGAGCGCCTGTCCTTCCGCCGCCGCGCGCCCGCGCGCTGAGCCGCGCGCTGGGCTTGCCGCCCGCCGTCGTGGTATAATCTCGGTCGCCCGCCTCAAGACGGGCAGTTAGCTCAGCGGTAGAGCACTGTCCTCACACGACAGGGGTCACAGGTTCGAATCCTGTACTGCCCACCAGTTTTTCGTATCCTCTTCACATGATCAGACTTCGGACGGCGCCCGTCCTTTTCGCGCTTCTCCTGGCGGCCGCGCCGGCGCTCGCGGCGCCGAGGCTCGTTCTTCCGCCGCACGAGCCGACGAACATCGCCCGGTTCAAGCAGGGGCTGCGCGACTACCACGACTGCCGGTCCGCGGACGCGTGCTACGCGACGGACCTCGACCGCGAGGCCGACGAGGCGATCGCGGCGCTCGAGAGCGAGGTCAAGGCGCGCCGCGGGGAGAAGCTCGCGGTCGTGCTGGACATCGACGACACCGCGCTGTCGAACTACGCGGAGGTCGCCCGGGAGGGCTTCGCCTACGTCCCGGCGAAGTGGGCGGCCTGGGTCGACGAGGCGAAGGCGCCGGCGATCCCGGGGACCTTGCGCCTGTTCAAGCGCGCGAAGGCGCTGGGCGTCGCGGTCTTCTTCATCACCGGACGCTCCGGCCAGGAGCGCGAGGCGACGATCAAGAACCTGCGCGCGCAGGGCTACGACGGCTGGGCCGGGCTGATCCTGCGCGGCCCGGGCCCGCGCGTCCCGGCCTCCGTCTTCAAGTCGCAGGAGCGCCGCAAGCTCGCGGAGAAGGGCTACCGGCTCGCGCTGAACGTCGGCGACCAACTGAGCGACCTGCGCGGCGAGCCGCAGGCGGACGTCTCGGTCAAGCTGTCCAACCCGTTCTACGAGATCCCCTGAGCGCGGGGTCCCGAGTCGCCGCAGAAGCGCTATAATCGGAACATGGCTTTGACCAAAGAGGGACTGCGCGCGCTCGTCGCGCTTCAAGAGAAGGACAAGGTCTTGGACGGCGTCCAGAAGGAGATCGACGCGGTGCCGCCGAAGATCGCGGCGGCCAAGGCCGACCTCGAGGGCGAGAAGCGGCACATGGAGGCCGCGAAGGCCAGGATCCTCGAGCTCGAGAAGGCGAAGAAGGCCAAGGAGCTCGACGTCGCCGCGAAGATCGAGGCCGCGCGCAAGCACTCGACCCAGCTCAACGAGCTCAAGAGCAACGACGCCTACAAGGCGATGCAGGCCGAGATCGACAAGGAGAAGGCCGCCGCCGACGGCATCGAGACCGAGATCCTCCAGCTCATGGAGGAGATCGACAAGGCGAAGGCCGAGGAGA
>JAGWRY010000366.1 GCA_028869495.1 Elusimicrobiota bacterium
CGCCGCCGCCGGCCCGCGCCCCGCCCGTCCCGCCGCCGGCCGGCGTCTTCGGCGCCTCGACCGAGACGCGGTCCTTATACTCGGAATAGAGGAACGCCGCGTCCCGGTTGCCTCCGTCGAGATCCAGAGCCTTCTTGGCGTCGCTCGCCGCCGTCCGGTAGTCGCCGGACGCCCCGTAAGCCGCCGCGCTGACCGCCAGCGCCGTCGACAGCGTCTTAGGGCTCCCGGAGGCCTGCGCCAGCAGGACCGCCCGGTCCCCGGTCGCCCGCCCCAGCGCCGCCTCCCCGACCGCGGTGTAGCCCCGCGTGACCGCGATCTGCGCCTGGACGTCGTTCTGGTGGCCGGCCGCGACGTTCGCGATGCCCTGCAGTCCCGCGTCCCGCTTTTTGACGAGCGCCTGGCGCTGGTCGGGCGTCAGCCCCGGTTTGGCGAGGGCGACGTTCGCTTGGCGGGTTTGATTGACGGCTGTTTCCAGATCTCCGCCCCAGTTGTCGACAGGATTTGCCGCCGCGAACAAGGGCAGTATAAGGACGAGATAAACGAGGTGCCTCATTTGTCGAAAGGGACGCCCGTCATTTTCAGCAAGAGCATCTTCTGGATGCTCTCGAACCTGTCGCGGACGGAATGCTCGGACGGGAGCAGAGGGGTCTGAACAATTCGTCCGACGAAGCCCGAAGCTCTCATCGCTCCGAGAATCCTGCCGCTTGGCGTGAATCTGACGTTGAATCCGTCCAAGTAGCGGGCCTTTGACTCCGTACGAACCTTCGTGACGGCGACGACGATCTCCGCAGGCTTTCCCGTCCGGCTGGTGACGACGTAGATGTCGTATTCCCAGCCATCAGGAGTCTGCTTCGAGGTGTAGCGCACCGCTTTCGTCGGCACGACGTCGGCATCGTAGCCGAGGTTCCTCGTCGTGGGCGCTCGAAGCGGATGGCTGTCGACCCCCTCCTTAACCACGCGCTCGGCGAGCCGTTCCCAGGTCAGCGGTCGGGGCTTGTGGTGCTTTCGATGACGGGCGGCCGGCTTGGAGCGCGGCTTCGCAGATTGGGACGGGGCGGCGGACAAGGGCGCCGCGACGAGGAGGGCGCAGGCCGCCGCGGCCGCGATCATGTTCAAAGCATAGCCCTTGTAAGATTGCTCGGCAAGGCCCACGGAGGCGATCGTGGGCCGATCTTGGTCCGCGGATTTTGAGACATCGGGTGCGGGACGGGACGGGACGGCCGGCGCCGCGGCGGGCTCAGGCGATCTTCAGGCGCTTGCGGATCAGGGAGGCGCGCAGGGCGTCGCGGTCCTGGACGGAGAGCTCCTTCTCGGCCAGCAGGTCCAGGTGGGCGGGCTGGGTCGTCAGGGTCAGCTCGTTGACCAGGGCCAAGTCGGCGGGGAGCTTCCAGTCCATCGCCAGTCCCAGGCGCAGGAGGGACAGGTGCTGCTGGGCCTCCTCGAAGGACATCAGGCGTGCGGAGCCGAGCAGGCCGAGCGCGCGATGGACGGCGTCCTCGAGGCGGAGCTTCGCCGAGCCCGCGGAGAGGGCGTCGCGGGCCTCCTTCTCGCGCGCGACGATGGCGCCGACGGACTTCTCCAGGGCGGCCAGGATCTCGGCCTCGGTCCTGCCGAAGCCGGTCGCGTTCGAGACCTGGTAGAAGTCGCCGATCACGCGCGTGCCCTCGCCGTGCAGGCCGCGGGCGATCAGGCCCGCGCGCGTCAGGCTCTCGATCAGGCGCGGGGTCGCGCCGGTCGTGGCCAGCGCGGGCAGGTGGACGAGGCAGGAGGCGCGCATGCCGGTGCCGAGGTTGGTCGGGCAGGCGGTCAAGTAGCCGAGGTCGTCGCGGAAGGCGAAGTCGAGGCGGCCGGCCAGGCCGTCGTCGAGGCGGTCGACGGCGGCGTGGGCCTCGCGCAGGCGGAGCCCCGGCAGGAGGGCGGCCAGGCGCAGGTGGTCCTCCTCGTTGACCATCGCGACCAGGGACTCCTTTTCGCCGACGACGACGCCGCGCGCGGCCGGGTGCTCGGCCAGGAGCGGGCTGGCGAGATGGCGCTCGACCAGGAAGGCGCGGTCGGTCGCGTCGAGGTCGGCGAGCTTGAAGTAGGCGGCGCCCTTCAGCCCCGAGCAGGACGCCGCGTCGAAGCACTGGTCGAGCACGCGCTTGAGGCCGGCCGGGCCCAGCCGGGCCGGGAACGGCGCGCGCAGGTTGCGCGCCAGGCGCACGCGCGTGGCGAGCACGACCGCGTGCTCGGGGCCCTCGGCCTCCGCCCAGCCGACGCGGAAGCGCAGCATCGTCTGCAGCTGCACGTCAGCGCCTCCCCGGGGTCTTGCCGCGGTGGTGGTAGGCGCCGGCGTGCAGGCGCGGCAGGAGGTCGTGGATCTGCGGCAGGAACTGCTCGTAGCAGCGCGGACAGCCGAAGCGGCCGCTCTCGCGGAAGTCGGCGAAGGAGGTGCGGCAGGCCGGACAGCGCCCCGGGTGCACGCGCGGGCGCGACGACAGGCCCGACAGCGCCTGCATCAGCGCGTCGAGGCTCTCCGCCGGCTCCAGCTCCGCCGCGCAGGACGCGCACAGGGCCGCCTTCTCGACGCGGTTGGCGACGACGGTCGTCACCAGCACGCTCGCCTCCCTCTGCCCGCAGGCCGCGCAGATCACCGGGACATTATACGAATGGTATGATGGGCGCCGCATGATCCTCCCCGGCCTCGACGTGCCGCTCGGCGCGATCTGGTGCGTCGGCCGCAACTACGCGGCGCACGCGCGCGAGCTCGGCAACGAGGTCCCGTCGGAGCCCGTCGTCTTCCTGAAGCCGGCCGGCGCGGCGCTCCTCTCCGGCGGGACGCTGCGCCCGCCCGCGGACTCGGCGCGCGTCGACCACGAGGTCGAGCTCGTCGCCGCGCGCGCCGCCGACGGCTCGCTGCGCATGGCCGTCGGGATCGACTTCACCGCGCGCGACGTCCAGGACCGCCTGAAGGCCAAGGGCCTGCCCTGGACCCTGGCCAAGGCCCGCCGCGGCTTCGCGGCCTTCGGGCCCTTCGTGCCCGCGCGCCTGCCCGCCGAGCTGTCGCTGTCGGTCAACGGCGCGGTCCGCCAGCGCGGGACGACCGCGGACATGCTCTGGCCGGTCGAGCGCCTGATCGCCTACCTCGACGAGACCTTCGGCCTGGGCTCCGGCGACGTCGTCTTCACCGGCACGCCGCCCGGCGTCGGCCCCGTCGCGCCGGGCGACCGCCTGGAGGCCTCCCTCGGCGGGGGCCTGAGCCGCCTGTCCCTGCGCGTCGCCGAAAGGTAGAATGAGGCCATGAACGGCTACTACCGCTTCCCCGCCCTGCACCGCGACGTCCTCGTCTTCGTCTGCGAGGACGACCTCTGGACCGTCCCGTCCGCCGGCGGCCTCGCGCGCCGCCTGACCTCGGGCCGCGGCGAGTCCTCGCGCCCCGCGCTCTCGCCGGACGGGAGCCTGCTGGCCTTCACCGGCCGCGAGGAGGGCGTCTCCGAGGTCACCGTGATGCCCGCGGCCGGCGGCGAGCCGCGCCGCCTGACCTTCCTCGGGGGGCTCTCGCGCGTCGTCGGCTGGACGCCGGACGGCCGGGAGATCGTCTTCGCGACGCAGGCGCGCTCGGCCTTCCCGGGCATCAGCGAGCTCTTCGCCGTCCCCGCGGCGGGCGGCGAGCCCCGCGCGCTGGGCCTGGGCCCGGCCGACGACCTCTGCGCGTCGCCGGACGGCCTGCGCGTGCTCGGCCGCAACCGCCGCGACCCCGCGTTCTGGAAGCGCTACCGCGGCGGCACCGCGGGCGAGCTCTGGGCCGACCCGAGAGGCAAGGGCGAGTTCAAGCCGCTGATCCGCACCGGCGGCAACCTCGCCTGGCCGATGCTGGCCGCGGGCCGCGTGTTCTTCGTCAGCGACCACGAGGGCGTCGGCAACCTGTACTCGTGCCTGCCGTCGGGCCGCGACCTGCGCCGCGGCACGCGCCACCAGGAGTTCTACGTCCGCAACCCGTCCAGCGACGGCGAGCGGATCGCCTACCAGCTCGGCGCGGAGCTCCGGATCTTCGACCCGGCCGACGAATCCGACCGCGCCGTCGCGGTCGACCTGCGCTCGCCGCGCACCCAGCGCGCGCGCCGCTTCGTGTCGGCCGACCGCCATCTCGAGGACTGGGAGCCGCGCCCGGACGGCGGCGCGCTCGCCCTCGTCTACCGCGGCAAGCTCGCGACGATGGGCAACTGGGAGGGGCCGGCCGTCTCGCACGGCGCGCCGGACGGCGTCCGCTACCGCCTCGCGCGCTGGCTGGGCGACGGCGAGCGCCTCGTCGTCGTTTCCGACGAGGGCGGCGAGGAGCGCCTCGAGGTCCGCCCCGTCTCCCCGGCGTCCGCGAAGAAGATCGAGCGCCTGGAGGGGATCGCCTTCGGCCGCGCGGTGACCCTGACCGTCTCGCCGGCCGCCGACCGCGTCCTGCTGACCAACCACCGCAACGAGCTGCTCTGCGTGGACCTGGCCAAGAAGACCTCGACGCGCGTCGACCGCAGCGCGCACGGCCCGCTGCGCGGCGTCGCCTGGTCGCCGGACGGGCGCTGGGCCGCCTACTCGATCCACGTCTCGCCGACCCTCTGCGCGATCCGCCTGTGGGACTCGGAGACCGGGAAGACCCACGACGCGACCAAGCCCGTCCTGCGCGACGTCGGGCCGTCCTTCGACCCGGACGGCAAGTACCTGTACTTCCTGTCCTACCGCGAGTTCGACCCGGTCTACGACGGCCTGCAGTTCGAGCTCGGCTTCCCGCGCGGCGTGCGTCCGTATCTGATCGCCCTGCGCAAGGACCTGCCCTCGCCGTTCGTCCCGACG
Organism: Elusimicrobiota bacterium; assembly: GCA_028869495.1. GTDB lineage: Bacteria > Elusimicrobiota > Elusimicrobia > UBA1565 > UBA9628 > GWA2-66-18. The sequence continues at coordinate 4,822 of JAGWRY010000366.1, forward strand.
CCGCGCCCGATGAAGGCGTCGGAGCCGAAGAAGGGCGGCCAGGAGGCGAAGACGGGCAAGCCGGCGCCGGTGGCGATCGACCTGGACGGGATCGCCGACCGCGTCGCCGCCTTCCCGGTCCCGGAGGGCCGCTACCAGCGCGTGCTGGGCCTGAAGGGGAAGGTCCTGTTCTCGGTCCTGCCGGTCAAGGGGAGCCTGAGCCGCGACATCTTCTCGACGGTCCCGGCCGCGGAGGCGACGCTGTCCTCGTACGACCTCGAGTCGCGCGAGACGAAGGTCGTCCTCGACCGGATCACCGACTTCGACCTGTCGCGCGACGGCTCGGCCCTGGCCGTCCAGGCCGGCCTCGGCCTGCGCGTCGTCCCGTCCGGCGAGCCGGTCGACCGCGCGAAGGACGCCGAGGGCTTCGGGCGCAAGAGCGGCCTCGTCGACCTCGCGCGCGCCCGCGCCAGCCTGGACCCCGCCGCCGAGTGGCGCCAGATGTGCGCCGACGCCTGGCGCCTCCAGCGCGACCTGTTCTGGAACCCGGGCCTGAAGGCGCCGGACTGGCGCGCGGTCTACCGCCGCTACGAGCCCCTGCTCGAGCGCGTCGCGACGCGCTC
>JAGWRY010000367.1 GCA_028869495.1 Elusimicrobiota bacterium
GTCGGGACGTGGAGCGAGGACGGCGGGTCGGCCGATCCCGCCGTCCGCCGCCGAGCGACCCGAGCGAGGGTCAAACCCGAGCGATCCCGACGGGGAGGGGATCGGACGGCGGCCCCCTGGAGCGGAGGGAGGGAAGCGCGGGAACCGGGAGAAAGCCCCTCCTTGTCAGGCGCGGGCGCAGAAAGCTACTATCAGCCGATGAGCGGCCCCCAGCTGCTGAAAAGGATCCCGTTCCTGTCCGCGCTGGCGCCCGCGCACCTGCGCGACGTCTACCGCCTCGCCCGCGAAGTCGAGGTCCCGGCCGGGCAGCCGGTCTTCGCCAAGCGCGAGAGCGCCGACGCGATGTTCATCGTGCTGTCCGGGCGCGTGAAGATCTTCACGGCCTCGTCGGGCCGCAAGCGCAAGACCTTCGCGTACCTGACCGAGGGGGACTTCTTCGGCGAGATGGCGCTGGTCTCGGAGACGACGCGCACCGCCGCGGCCGAGGCGGTCGAGACCTCGCGCCTCCTGCTGATCCGCAAGAGGGACTTCCAGCGCCTGCTCGCGCGCGACTCGCGCCTGGCCCTGTACCTGCTGCGCACCCTCTGCGAGCGCCTGCGCCGGGCCAACGAGGAGATCGAGGGGATGCTCTTCCGCAACATCCTCGGCCGCGTCGCCAAGACGATGACGGACCTGGCGCGCCGCTCCGGCGAGCCGTGGCGCGGCGGCGTCGCGCTCAAGCAGCGCTTCACCCAGCAGGAGCTGGCCGACCTGGTCGGCACGACCCGCGAGCCGCTGACGCGCGCCCTGTCGTCCCTGCGCCGCGCGGGGCTCGTCTCGCTCACCGACGACGGCCGCTACGCGGTCCCCGACGCCCCGCGCCTGGCCGCCCTCGGCTCCAACGACTAGGGAGGACGTCATGGACCAGCCTCTGCGCACTCATCCCGCCGGCGCGCTGACCGCCGCCGACGCCGGCCGGGAGGTCCGCGTCGCCGGCTGGGTCCACGCGCGCCGCGACCACGGCGGCGTCTACTTCTTCGACCTGCGCGACCGCTCCGGCCTCGTCCAGGTCGTCGTGCACCCGGAGACCGCCGAGGCCTTCCTCGCGGCCGCCAAGCTCGGCGCGGAATGGGTCGTCTCGATCCGGGGCCGGGTCGGCCCGCGCCCGAAGGGCACCGAGAACCCGAAGATGCCGACGGGCGAGATCGAGATCACCGCGTCCGAGGTGACGGTCCTCAACTCGTGCAAGGTCCTGCCCTTCGAGGTCGACGACCGCGCGTCCGCCGGCGAGGAGACGCGCCTCAAGTACCGCTTCCTGGACCTGCGCCGCCGCCGCATGCTCCGGAACCTGACCCTGCGCCACACGGTCGCGATGGCCGCGCGCAACGCGCTCGCCGCCGAGGGCTTCCTCGAGATCGAGACGCCGATGCTGACGAAGGCGACGCCCGAGGGCGCGCGCGACTTCCTGGTGCCCTCGCGCCTGCACCCGGGCTCCTTCTACGCCCTGCCCCAGTCCCCGCAGATCTTCAAGCAGATCCTGATGGTCTCCGGCGTCGAGAAGTACATGCAGCTGGCCCGCGCCTTCCGCGACGAGGACCTGCGCGCCGACCGACAGCCCGAGCACACCCAGATCGACGTCGAGATGAGCTTCGTGCGCGAGGAGGACGTCCACGCGACGGCCGAGCGCATGCTGAAGGCCGTCTTCAAGGCCGCGATTGGCTTCGACCTGCCGACGCCGTTCCCGCGCCTCGACTTCTTCGACGCGATGCGCCGCTTCGGCTCCGACAAGCCCGACCAGCGCTTCGGCTTCGAGATCGCCGACCTCTCCCCGCTGTTCAAGGACTCGGGCTTCAAGCTCTTCGCGAAGGCCGTCGCGGAGGGGGGCGTCGTGCGCGCCCTGCACGCGCCGGCCCCCTACGGACGCGCCGAGATCGACAAGCTGACCGACCTGGCGCGCTCGCTCGGCGCCAAGGGCCTGGCCTGGATCAAGTGGACCGAGAAGGGCCCCGAGGGACCGATCACGAAGCCCCTGACGCCGGAGGAGCTCGACGCGGTCAGGGAGAAGCTCGGCGCCGCGCCGGGCTCGACGACCTTCTTCGCGGCCGACCGGGAGATGCCCGCGTCCGTCGTCCTGGGCGCGATCCGCAAGGAGGTCATCGCCAAGCTCAAGCCCGCGCCCTCGACCCCCTGGCACTTCTGCTGGATCACGCACTTCCCGCTCCTCGAATGGGAGCCCGAGGAGAAGCGCTGGACCTTCGCGCACAACCCGTTCACCGCGCCGCTCGAGGACGAGATCCCGAAGCTGGACTCCGACCCCGGCTCGGTGCGCAGCCACCAGTACGACCTGGTCTTGAACGGCGTCGAGCTCGCCTCGGGGTCCATCCGCAACCACCGCGGCGACCTCCAGCGCAAGATCCTGGGCCTGATGGGCTACGACGACGCCGAGCAGCAGAGGCAGTTCGGCCTGCTGCTGTCCGCGCTCGACTTCGGCGCTCCGCCGCACGGCGGCTTCGGCCTGGGCCTCGACCGCTTGGTCGCTCTTCTCTGCGGCGAGGACTCGATCCGCGACGTGATCGCCTTCCCGAAGACCGCGCGCGGCACGGACCCTCTCTCCGAGGCGCCGGGCCCCGTCAAGGAGCGCCAGCTCAAGGAGCTGCACATCCGGCTGGCCCCGCCCCCCGCGCCCGCGGCGCCGCCCGCCGTCGAGCCCGCCTAAGCCTTCGGCTCGGCTGCGCCGCCGCCGAAAAAAAGGCCCTCCTTTCGGAGGGCCAAATTGGTGGACGTGTGGGGGATCGAACCCCAGACCTCTTCCTTGCGAAGGAAGCGCTCTCCCAGCTGAGCTACACGCCCGTAAAAGCAATTATGCCATAACGGCGGGCCGCCGTCCAGCGCGCTCAGCGCGGCGCGGCCGCCTTTCCGGCGCGCTCCTCGCGCCGCAGTTCCTCCTTCTGCTTGCGCAGCTCGTGTTTGTAGAGGCGGGCCGCCTCGGACTGCTCGGCGTTGGTCTCCGAGAAGATGTGGCCGCCTCGGCCGTCGGCGACGAAGTAGAGGGCGTCGGTCAGCGCCGGATGGAGGACCGCCTCGAAGCTCGACAGCCCGGGGCTGCAGATCGGCCCGGGGGGCAGGCCGTAGCGGTAGTAGGTGTTGTAGGCCGAGGGGATCTTGAGGTCCTTGCGCGTCAGGCCCTTTTTCCAATAGCCGAGCGCGTACTGGACGGTCGGATCGGCCTGCAGGGGCATGCGCTTCTTCAGGCGGTTCAGGTAGACCGCGGCGATGATCGGGCGCTCGGGCGGGAGCTCGGCCTCGCGCTCGACGATCGAGGCCAGGATCAGCGCGTCCTGGAGGCTCAGCGTCGGCTTCGGGTCGGCCTTCGCGTACGCCGCGCCGATCTGGGCCCCGAAGGCCTGCGTCATCGCGCGCACCGCGCCGGGAACGCCGTAGCCCGGGGGGAAGAGGTAGGTCGAGGGGAACAGGCGCCCCTCCAGGCCGCGGTCGTCCACATAGCTCTCGAACGCCTTCGCGTCCCCGATCACGCCGGCCTCGGCCAGGCGCTCGGCGATCTGGCTGGCCCGGAAGCCCTCCGGGATGACGACCTTGATCTCGTCGGTCTGGCCCAGCGTCAGCTTGCGCAGGACCGTCCAGGGGAGCTCGCGCGCGCGGAAGGTGTAGCGGCCGGGCTTGAGCCGCCGGTCGGCCCCCGTCAGGCGCAGGTAGGCCCGGAACAGCGGCACCGAGACGACGACGCCCTTTCGTCCCAGCAGTTCGACCGTCTGGCGCGCCGGGAGGCCCTCCGGGATCTCGACCGTGACCGGCGCCCCCGGCCTCAGCGCCCAGGCCAGCGCTCCCGCCA
>JAGWRY010000003.1 GCA_028869495.1 Elusimicrobiota bacterium
CGCCGAGACCTCCTTCATGTTGACCGCGACGATCGTCCGCGAACGGCGGCGCAGGGCCTTCGCCATCGCCCGCAAGGCCTTGTTCTTGGAGGCCGTCGAGGCCGTCGCGATCGTCCGCGACGCGTCCTTCGCCGCGCGCGCCATCGCCTCCACGTCGAACGCTTTCCTCATCGTTTCAATACCGCCAGGTTGTCGCGATGCACGACCTCGTCGGCCGGCTTGTGACCCAAGGTCGCCTCGATCTGCGAGCTCTTGAGTCCGCGGATGCGCTCGAGATCCCCCGCGCCGAAGTTGCTGAGCCCGCGGGCGAACTCGACGCCGCCCTCGACGAGGCTCACCACGTCCCCGGGCGCGAAGGCGCCGGTCAGCGAGCGCACGCCGGTCGCGAGCAGGCTCTTCGAGCGCGCGACCAGCGCCTCGCGCGCGCCCGCGTCCACGACTATGCGGCCCTTGGGCTGGGACGCGAAGGCGAGCCACTGACGGCGCTTGGCGAGCGGCTTCTCGACCGCCTCGAAGCGCGTTCCGCGCTCGCTCCCGGCGAGCAGAGCGGATAGAACGCCGGATTTCGCGCCGCTGGCGATGACGGCGGAGATCCCGTTCTCGGCCGCGCGGCCCGCCGCGCGCACTTTCGACTCCATCCCCCCGGTGCCCGACGGTCCGGCGCGGCCGATGCGCGGCGGCGATTCGCCCGGCCGGACCCGCGCGATCAGGCGCGCGTCCGGGTTGACGCGCGGGTCGTCGGTGAACAGGCCGTCCTGGTCCGTCAGCAGGACGAGGAGGCTCGCGTCGACGAGCCCCGCGACGAGCGCCGAGAGGCCGTCGTTGTCGCCGAACTTGATCTCGTCGACGGCGACCGTGTCGTTCTCGTTGACGACGGGCACGACGCCGAGGCGCAGCAGGGTCTGCAGGGTCGCGCGGGCGTTCAGGTAGCGCGCGCGCTCGCGCAGGTCGTCGGCGGTCAGCAGGACCTGCGCGACGGTCCGGCCGCGCCGCGCGAAGGCGGCCTCCCAGGCGCGCATCAGCCGGCTCTGCCCGACGGCGGCGGCCGCCTGCTTGAGGCGCGTGTCGGGGCGCGCCGGCAGGCGCAGGCGCTCGCGCCCGGCCAGGATCGCGCCCGAGGACACCAGCACGACCTCGCGGCCGCCCGCGCGCGCGGCGGCGATCTCGCCCGCCAGGCGGCGCAGGACCGCCCCGTCGAGGCCCTCGCCCCGGCCGGCCAGGACTCCCGAGCCGACCTTGACGACGACGCGGCGCGCGGCCGCGCGCGGGTCCGTCATGAGCGGAACAGCATCCAATAGACGACGACGCCGGTCACCGACACGTACAGCCAGATCGGCAGGGTCCACCGCGCCCAGCGCCGGTGCGCGTCGAAGCGTCCGCGCCAGGCCAGAAAGAGCGTCTCGACCGCCAGGACCGGCACCGCGGCGGCCAGGACGGTGTGGGTCAGCAGGATCGCGAAATAGACGAGCCGGATCGGCCCGGCCTTCCGGTAACGGACGACGCCCGCGTGCGCGTGGTACCACAGGTAGGCGCCGAGGAAGACCGCCGAGCACAGGAACGCCGAGACCATCGCCCAGCGGTGCGCCTCGCGCCGGCCCGACTTGATCAGGACCCAGCCGAGGACCAGCAGGACGGCGGCGGCGGCGTTGAGCCCGGCGATCAGGCCGGGAAAGGAGGACAGCGGCACGTCAGCCGACCTCCTCGACCTCCACGGCCTCGTGGCGCCCCGACGACGGGAGCGGCCCCGCGTTGAACTTCGGGCGGCTCTTCGCGATGAAGGCGCCGGCGATGTCCTTAAGCTCGGAGGCGTCCTCGATGTCGGCCGCGGCGACGTAGTCGAAGTAGACGTCGGGCGCCTCGGCGAACAGGGCCGTGCGCCCGGGCTCGGCCTTGTCGTTCCAGTGCGCGTCGAGGGCCTCGTAGACGGTCGCGTCGAGCGCGACGCCGACGTAGAGCACGCGGGCGTTCCTCTGCGCGTCGAAGGTCACGAACTCGTAGACGCCGGGCTTACGAGGAGCGTGGCTGGGGAGCGCGTCGGGCTTGAAGCGGAAGCAGCGCTCCGACATCGCGACGCGGAA
>JAGWRY010000368.1 GCA_028869495.1 Elusimicrobiota bacterium
CGGCGGGCGCGGCGGCGCCGGAGTCGTAGCCGCCCTCGCGCCAGAGCCGCGCGTAGCGTCCGTTCATGGCGAGGAGCTCGTCGTGCGTGCCGCTCTCGACGACGCGGCCCTTCTCGAGGACGTTGATCCGGTCGGCGCCGCGGATCGTGCTCAGCCGGTGCGCGACGACGAGCGTCGTCGGGCGGCGGCCGTCCGCGCCGCTCGACAGCTCGTCGAGCGCGGCCTGGACCGCGCGCTCGGACTTGTTGTCGAGCGCGGAGGTCGCCTCGTCGAGGATCAGGATCTCGGGGCGGCGCAGGAGCGCGCGCACGATCGCGACGCGCTGGCGCTCGCCGCCGGACAGGCGCGCGCCGCCCTCGGCGACCGGCGTGTCGAGGCCTTCCGGGAAGCGCGCGCGGTCGTAGACGAAGTCCGCCCCGGCGCGGCGGACCGCGTCGGCGAGCTCGGCGGGCGTCGCGTCCTCGCTGCCGAAGAGCATGTTCTCGCGCAGGGTGCCGTTGAAGAGGCGCGTCTCCTGCGGCACGACCGCGATCCTCTCGAGCAGGCTCCGGCGCGTCGCCCCGCGCACGTCCCGGCCGCCGACCGTCACGCGGCCGGAGTCGGGCTCCCACAGGCGCAGGAGCAGGCGCGTGATCGTGCTCTTGCCGGAGCCGGTCTCGCCGACGAAGGCGACCGTCTGGCCGGGCTTGGCCTCGAAGCTCAAGTCCCGCAGGACCGGCTCGGCCTTGCGCTCCGGGTAGGCGAACGAGACGTCCTCGAAGCGCACGTCGGCCGGGCCCGCGGGCAGTGGCTCGGCGCCGGGCGGGTCGGCGATCGCGGGCGAGCGCAGGAGGAGGTCGCGCACGACCTGAGAGGAGCCCGCGTTGCGCTTGTAGGTCAGGTACAGCGACGACAGGCCCGAGAACCCCATCTTCGCGAAGCCGGCGAAGAGGGTCAGCTCCGTGATCTGCCCGAAGGTCAGCCCCAGCGACAGCGCGAGCGCCGCGCCGCCGAGGATGTAGACGAGGTGCGTCGTGAAGAACTGGGTCAGCGAGCCGGCGACCAGCGAGTAGTCCGCGGTCAGCTTCGCGTCCCTGACGCCGAGCTCCACCGCCTGCTCGACGCGCTCGCCGTAGCGCGCGACCTCCTGCTCGGCCGACGCGAAGGTCTTGACGGTCTCGGCCTGCGAGAGGCTCTCCTGACCGTAGCGCATCAGCTCGGCCTTCTTGTCCGTCTCCTGGAACGACAGCGCCGTCAGCCGGCTGCCGTAGCGGCTGTTGACCCAGCCCAGCAGGGGCACGACGGCGAGGACGACGACCGCGATCGCCGGGCTCGTGTAGAGGAGCATCGAGACGCCGAAAGTCATGTGCAGCAGATAATAGAGGAGCGTCAGGCGAACGTTGACGTTCTTGTTGACCAGGAAGTTCGTGTCGTTGAGAAGGCGCCCGGCGAGCTTGCCCGAGCCCTGCTTCAGGTGGAAGTCCATCTCCTGCTCGACGAGGCTCTTCTGCAGGGCGACGCGGTAGTCGCGCGCGCCGCGCAGGCCGGCGGCGCGGGCGAGGAACGCGTGCTGGCGCTCGACGAAGGCGTACGCGGCGAAGGCCGCGAGGAGCGCCCCGCAGAGGAGCGCCAGGTGCGGCGCGTAGGCCGCCCAGCCGTGCTTGGCCGCGGCGAGCGCGGTGTCGATGATCGGGCCGGTCACGAAGGCCATGGCGATCGCGAGGACCGCGTCCAGGGTCAGGTAGACCCGGGCCTTGTTCATCGTGCCCTTGACCGGCGCGATGATGTGCTCGAGGTCGCGGTCGCCGAGCGCCATCCCCTTCAGCGTCGCGCCGAAGCCCTTGACGGCGGCCCACGCGCGGCGGACGCGGCCGGGGGCCGGCGCGGCGGCCGCTTCGGACGCGGCGGACGGAGGCGTCTCGCGGGCGTCGGCGGC
>JAGWRY010000369.1 GCA_028869495.1 Elusimicrobiota bacterium
GGCCGCCCCGCCCTGCTCGGCCGCGCGGACCTGCTCGAGGAGCGCGGGATCGCGACGGCCCCGCTGGCCGCGCGCGCCGAGGCGCTGCGCCGCGACGGTCGGACCGTCGTCTTCGTCGCCGCGGGCGGGCGCCTGCTGGGCCTGCTGGGCGTCGCCGACGAGATCAAGGAGTCGGCGGCGGAAGCCGTCGCGGCCCTCCGCCGCGGGGGCGTGCGTCTCGTCCTCTTGACCGGCGACGCGCGCGCCGCCGCCGAGGCGGTCGCCCGGCGCCTCGGCATCGACGAGGTCCGCGCCGAGGTCCTCCCCGCCCAGAAGGCCGAGGTCGTGCGGCGGCTCCAGGAGGAGGGCCGGATCGTCGCGATGGCCGGCGACGGCGTCAACGACGCCCCGGCGCTCGCCCAGGCCCACGTCGGCATCGCGATGGGCACCGGGGCCGACGTCGCGCTGGAGAGCGCCGGGATCACCCTCCTGCGCGGCGACCTGCGCGGCCTCCTGCGCGCGCGCAACTTGAGCCGCGCGACCCTGCGCAACATCCGGCAGAACCTCTTCTTCGCCTTCGCCTACAACGCGCTGGGCGTGCCGCTGGCCGCGGGGGTTCTCTACCCGTTCTTCGGCCTTCTGCTCAGCCCGGTCGTCGCGGCCGCGGCGATGACCTTCAGCTCGGTCTCCGTCGTCGGCAACGCCCTGCGCCTGCGCCGCGTCCGGCTCTGAGCCCACGCAACGCGCTTTCCGGACGCTTCGTTGCGTGCGAACGAGGCATGACCATGCTCGCGATCCTGATGTTCGCCGTCGCCTCCCTGCCGGGCGGCGCCCGCGCGGCCGTCGCCGCGAAGAGCGACCGTCCGCGCTTCTACTACGACCTCGGCCCCGACCGCCTCGACGTCTCCCGCTATCCGAAGGCCCAGCAGGAGAATTATGCGGTGTTCGCGCGGGTCTGCGCGCAGTGCCACACCCTGGCCCGCCCGATCAACGCGCCGATCGTCTCGCGAGGATCCTGGGCGCGCTTCATCAAGCGCATGCACGGCCGCACGGAGATGACCTCCGGCGCGAGCATCACCCCGGCCGAGTCGAAGAAGGTCCTCGACTTCCTCGTCTACGACTCGCGCGTCCGCAAGGTCGAGGGGCGCAAGGACTTCGTCGCCGAGACCGCCCGCCTGAAGACCCTCTTCGCGCGGGCGCGCCGGGACGAGTCGCGCGCCGAGGCCGCCCGGGAGAAGAAAGAAGTCCGCGAGACGCCGATGGAGCGCCTGACCCAGGCGCCCCCGGTCCCGAAGCCCTAGGCGGGGCGGCCGCCGCGCAGGGCCGGCCTCAGCAGGGGCCAGCAGGCGAACGTGCAGGCGCTCCCGATCAGGGACAGCGCGGCCATCGCGGCGTAGGCGCCGTGGGCGGCGGCCCAGCGCTCGTAGAGCGCCCCGCCGAGCCAGTTCGAGGCGGCGGCCGCGATGTTGAAGACGGCCATGAAGGCCGCGAAGGCCGTCGCCTCGGCGCCCGCGGGACAGGCGCGCGCGGCCAGGTCCATCCAGGCGAGGCGGAAGACGACGCCGGTCAGGCCGAAGAGGACGGTCAGGGCCAGGATCGTCCCCGGACCGACGTAAAAAAGATACAGGAGCGACAGCGCCCCGCCCAGGCCCACCGACCAGCGCGCCAGGCGCTCGGTGCCGCCGGGGCGCGACGACAGCCGCGCGAAGAGCGCCGCGCCCGCGACGCCGGCCGCGCCGCCCGCCGTCGAGAGGCCGCCGATGAAGACCGGCGAGAGCTTGAGCGCCTCGCTCTGGTAGTAGAACTGCGCGATGCCGAGGAACGGGCAGAAGTCCCAGAGCAGGATCGCGGCGGCCACGGCCCAGGCGCGGCGGTCGCGAGCGACGACCTTCAGCGCCGCCCAGCCCTGGGCGGCCGTCTCGCCGATGTCGCCGACGCCCGACTCCTCGATCCAGACGGCGGAGCCGGCGGTCAGCAGCGGGAAGAGCGCGGCCAGCGCGAAGATCGTGCGGTAGCTCGCGTGCGCGGCCAGCCACCCGCCGCCCCAGCCGGTCAGCACCAGGGTCGCGTAGAGCGTGCCGATCTGCACGGCCTGGTACGGGCCGGTCCGGCCGCGCTCCTGGCCGCGCTCGACCATCACGCCGTCGCAGACGATGTCGGAGAGGACGAAGCCGACGTTGATCAGAAACAGCAGGGCCAGCGTCGGACCGTAGCGGTAGCCGTCGGCGAGCGCGAGCAGGCCCCAGCCGGCGCTCGTGGCCAGCGAGACCGCGACCATGTGCGGCGCGCGGCGCTTCCCGGCCCAGGGCAGCATGTCCGTCAGCAGACCGAAGACCGGCTTGATCGTCAGCGGCAGCGTCATCCAGGTGACGAAGGCCGCCGCCTTGGCCGCGCCCAGGTGCAGGCCGTCCTTTAATAAGTAGTCGACGGGCTCGTAGGCGAGCCCCGCCATGCCCTGCGCGAAATAGTTGACCGCGAAGAACCAGTAGAGACGGCGCTCGCGGCGCTCCATCTTAGGAGCAGTGGGCCGGACCGCCGTCCTTGCCGGGGAACCAGGGCATCACGACGACCTCGACGCCGAGGGCCCGCGCGGCCTCCTCGGTCTCGGGATCGGGCAGGCGCTGGTCGTAGCCGAGGACCAGCAGGTCGGGGCGCACGCGCCGCAGGGTCGCCGCGAAGCTGCGCGCGTCGCCGACGAGGACCCGGTCGGCCACGCCGAGCGCCTCCAGGCGCCGGCGGCGGACGCCCGCCGGCACGGCGTTCGGCTTGCGGTTGTGCGCGTCGTGGGAGAGCACGACGACCAGACGGTCGCCGAGGGCGCGCGCCTGGCGCAGGAGGCGCAGGTGCGCCGGGTGGATCCGGTTGAAGCAGCCCGCGGCGAAGACCGTGACGGGCTTCAGCTCAGTGCTTCGGGGCGTCTTCGTGCTCGTGCGCCCCGTTCCCCTTCGGCGCCTCGTCGTCGTCCATGCCCTCCTTCAAGCCCTTCTTGAACATGTTGACGGCGCGCCCGAGCTGGCGGGCGAACTCCGGGATCTTGCTGGGCCCGAAGAGCACCAGCGCGACGACCGCGATGACGATGATCTCCGTCGTGCCGAGTCCGCCCATAGCTGTTCTCCTCCGAGGACGAGACATATTAGCATTTTTTTGTAGAATCGCTCCGTGAAGCGCGGCGCCCTCGCGGTCCTCGTCGCGGGCCTGGCCGCCTGCTCGCCGCGGCCGCCGACGGGCCCCGCCGCGGGGAAGGCCTACTTCTCCGCGGCCGGCTGCGCGACCTGCCACCGGATCGGGGCCGACGGAGGGCGCACCGGCCCGGACCTGACGACGGTCGGCTTCCGCCGCCCGGAGCCCTGGCTCGAGCGCTGGCTGAAGGACCCGCGGAGCCTGCGCCCCGACGCGCTGATGCCGGACCCGCGCCTGTCGGACGGCGCGCGCGCGGCGATCGCCGCCTATCTCGCGACGCTCCGCGGACAGGACTGGCCCTCGGGCGGACGCCCGTGGGACGACGCCGCGCTGACGACTCCGGCCGCGCGCGGGCGCATCCTCTTCGCGCGCGCGGGCTGCCTGGCCTGCCACGGGCGGCGCGGGAGCGGCCGCCTCGAGACCGACGCGTCGGGCGGCCGGATCCCGGCCCTGACGGGGCTCGCCCAGACCTACACCCCCGCCGAGCTCGTCGACAAGATCCGCCGCGGCGGCCCCGGGATGCCGGCCTGGGGCGAGGTCCTCGACGCGCGCGAGCTGGACGACGTCGCCGCCTACCTGCTGACGCTGGGCCCGCGCCCCGGCGCGCCCGCCTCCTGGTAGGACCGTTGCGACATATTATCTAGTTTACAGCGTCGTTTTTTGCTTTTTTCCCGCGCGTATGTTAAAATGCGCTCCCGGCTCATCCTGTCCCTGAGGAGCGCATGAACAACATCTACGGCTACGGCCTGCCCGTCGCGGCCTCGACGTACGCCTCCAAGATCGATTTCGGCATCTGGCTGATCCACGCCGCGATGATCACGATTTTCGTGCTGTGGAGCATCTTCTTCGCCTACCTGCTGATCAAGTACCGGCGCCGTCCGGGGGTGCCGGCCCGCCGCGAGGAGCACTCCGGGGAGCTCGCCTCGCTGATGCCGGACATCGTCGTGATGCTCTTCGAGATCGGCCTGATCGTGTTCTACGCGATCCCGGTCTGGGGCAAGATCAAGATGACCCTCCCGCCCGCCCGGGACTCCGTCCTCGTCAACGTCGAAGCCGAGCAGTTCGCCTGGAACGTCCACTACCCGGGGCCCGACGGGAAGTTCGGCGCCACCAAGGAGTCTCTGATCCGTTTCAGCAATCCGATCGGCCTCGACTCGAGCGACCCGGCCGCCGCCGACGACGTCGTCGTCGCCAACGAACTGCACCTGCCCGTCGGCAAGCCCGCGCTGATCCACCTGACGAGCCTGGACGTCATCCACGACTTCTTCGTCCCCGCCTTCCGCATCAAGCAGGACATCGTCCCCGGCATGGACATCCCGATCTGGATCACGCCGACGCGCGTCGGCCACTACGAGCTCGCCTGCGCCCAGCTCTGCGGCTTCGGCCACAGCCTGATGCGCGGCGACGTCTACGTGCAGAGCCAGGCCGACTACGACGCCTGGCTGAAGTCCCGCGCCGCCGCCAAGCCCAAGACCGCCCCCGCCACGGAGGGTTTCTAAATGTCCGACGCCCACGGCGCTCACGCGCACGGCCCGACGTCGTTCTGGCGCAAGTACGTCTTCTCGACCGACCACAAGGTCATCGGCCTGCAGTACATGATCACGGCGATGGTCTTCCTGATGATCGGCTTCTGCCTGATGCTGCTGATGCGCTGGCAGCTGGCCTGGCCCGGCGCCCCGATCCCGTTCTTCGGGCGCCTGTTCCCGGCGGACCTCGCCCCGAACGGCGTGATGAGCGGCGAGTTCTACAACCAGCTCGGCGCGATGCACGGGACCATCATGGTCTTCCTCGGCATCGTCCCGTTCGCGGTCGGCGGCTACGGCAACTACGTGCTGCCGCTGCAGATCGGCGCGCCGGACATGGCCTTCCCCCGCCTGAACATGGCCTCGTACTGGCTCTTCCTCGTCGGCGGCGTGGTCATGCTCTCCTCGTTCCTGATGCCGGGCGGCGCCGCGCAGTCGGGCTGGACCTCGTACCCGCCGCTGGCCGTCATCAACCCCGGCCAGACCGTCTGGCTGCTGTCGATGGTCGTCATCATCACGTCGTCGCTGCTCGGCGCGATCAACTTCCTCGTGACCGCGGCCAACATGCGCGCGCCCGGGATGACCCTGTGGCGCATGCCGGTCTTCTGCTGGTCGGAGCTCGTCGCCTCGGTCCTCCTGCTCCTCGCGTTCCCCCCGCTCGAGGCCGCCGCGGTCCTCGAGCTGATGGACCGCGTCTTCCACACCAGCTTCTACATGCCGGCGGGCCTGTTCGTCCTGGGCCACCCGATCCATGTCTCCGGCGGCGGCCAGCCGCTGCTGTGGGAGCACCTGTTCTGGTTCCTCGCCCACCCGGAGGTCTACGTCCTCGTCCTGCCGCCGATGGGCATCGTCGCCGAGATCATCGCCAACAACACGCGCAAGCCGCTCCACGGCTACAAGACGATCGTCTGGTCGATGATCGCGATCGGCGTGATGAGCTTCATCGTCTGGGCGCACCACATGTTCATCTCCGGCATGAGCCCGGCGCTGTCGAACTTCTTCCTCGTGACGACGATGATCATCTCGGTGCCCTCCGTCGCGATCCTGACCTGCCTGATCTTCAGCCTGAAGGGCGGCTCGATCCGCTTCACGACGCCGATGCTCTACGCGCTGGCCTTCCTGCCGCTGTTCGGCATCGGAGGGCTCACCGGCCTGCCGCTGGGACTGACTGTCACCGACATCTACCTGCACGACACCTACTATGTGATCGGCCACTTCCACTTCGTCGTCGTCACCGGCTCGATCCTGGCCCTCCTCGGCGGGACCTACCACTGGTTCCCGAAGTGGTTCGGGCGCAAGATGAACGACACGCTCGGGAAGATCCACTTCTGGGGCTCGGTGATCTGCATGATCGGCGTCTTCGCGCCGATGTTCCCGATGGGCCTGGCCGGCGCCTCCCGCCGCCTCTACGACCCGACCGCCCAGGTGCACAACCTGGTCGTCCAGCCGCTGAACGTCGTCAGCACCGTCTTCGCCTACGGGCTGTTCCTGTTCCAGCTCCCGTTCATCTGGAACTTCTTCCACAGCATGTTCCGCGGCGAGAAGGCCGAGGAGAACCCGTGGCAGGCGACGACGCTCGAGTGGGCCTGCCCGTCGCCGCCCCCGCACGGCAACTTCGAGAAGACCCCGCACGTGCGCCGCGGCCCGTACGAGTACTCGGCGCCCGGCCGCAAGACCGACTACTGGCCGCAGGGCGACCCGGCCTAGGAGCGATTGGATGACCACGACCGCCGCGACGGCCAATCCCGACACCCACACCGGCATCACGAACGCGAAGCTCGGCGTCTGGCTGTTCCTGTGCTCCGAGGTGATGCTCTTCGCGACGCTGTTCACGACCTACATCGTCCTGCGCCTGTCCGCGACGACCTGGCCCTGGGGCTGGGACGCGCTGAACGTCCCGCTGGGCACGCTCAACACCGCGATCCTGATCACCTCCTCGGTCACGATCGTGATGGCCTACGCGCGCGCCTACGACAAGGACCTGAAGGGCTTCCGCTTCTGGATGGCGGCGACCCTGTTCCTGTCCTTCGCGTTCCTCGTCGTCAAGGGCTTCGAGTACCACGGGGAGTTCTCGAAGGGCATCTGGCCCTCGACCAGCGTCTTCTACGCGACCTACTTCACGCTGACCGGCCTGCACGCCTGCCACATCATCGGCGGCATCATCGTCAACTCGACGCTGCTGCGCATGAGCTACAAGAAGGAGTGCTGGGAGCACCCGCTCTTCCTCGGCCGCGTCGAGGGCGCGGGCCTCTACTGGCACTTCGTCGACATCGTCTGGATCTTCCTGTTCCCGGCGCTGTACCTGATCTAACGGAGGCCGCATGAGCAAAGCGAGCAACGCCGAACACGACGCGCACCGGCCGAACGTCAAGGCCTTCATGATCGTCTTCGGGGCCCTGCTGTGCCTGACCCTGCTGACGACCGCGGTGTCGCGGATGCACCTCGAGCACGCCGCCGCGATCTCGGTCGGCCTCCTGATCGCCGTCGTCAAGGCCAGCCTCGTCGCCGCCGTCTTCATGCACCTGTGGGGCGAGGACAGGCTGATCCACCGCATCCTCTACGCGGTCGCCTTCTTCGCGGTCTTCCTGGTCTCTCTCCCGCTGATGGACGCGCACCTGCTGACTCCGCTGAAGACGGACCGCGCGCCGGTGGCCTCCCAGCATCCCGACGAGGGCAAATAGCGTGTCTCTCAAGAGCTTCCACAAGGTCTTCATCTCGCTCTGCCTGGCCTGCTGCGCGTTCGTCGCGTGGTGGGCGTCCGGCCACAACCAGCAGGGACTGTCCGCCCCGTGGCTGCTCGCCGCCTCCTTGGCGGCGCTGGCCGCGCTCGTCCCCTATCTCGCGTGGCGGATCCGGCGGGCCTGATGCGCGCCGCCCTCGCCGCCGCCCTCCTGACGCCCGCCGGCACGGCCTCCGCCTGCTCGGTCTGCTTCGGCGCCGTCGACGCGCACCTGCGCTTCTTCTCGGCCCTGAGCTGGGCGATCATCGCGATGCTGGCGACGGCGCTGAGCCTGATCGGCGGCATCGCCTGGACGATCTGGTCGATCGACCGCAAGCGGAAGGACGCATGAGGGCCTACCTCGCGCTGGCCAAGCCCCGCATCGCCGCGATGGTCGCGGTGACCGCCGCCTTCGGCTGGGCGATGGCCGGGGGCAAGGCGACGCCCGCCTTCTTCGTCATGCTCGCCGGCGTGACGCTGGCCTCCGCCGCCTGCGGCGCCCTCAACCAGCGCCTGGAACGCGTCGAGGACTCCCTGATGCGCCGCACGCGCGCCCGCCCCCTGCCGACCGGCCGGATCAGCCCGCGCGCGGCCCTCGTCTTCGGCCTGTCGCTGTCCGCGGCCGGGCCGCTGCTCGTCTGGCTCGCCGCGGGGCTCCTGCCCGCCGCTCTGACCGCGGGGACGATCGCCCTCTACGTGCTCGGCTACACCCCGCTCAAGAAGGTCACCCCGCAGACGACCTGGCTGGGCGCGGCCGCGGGCGCCACCCCGCCGCTGATCGGCTGGGCCGCCGCGGCCGGGACTCTCGGCCCGAAGGCCTGGGCCCTCTTCGGCATCCAGTTCCTCTGGCAGATCCCCCACTTCCTGGCCCTCTTCTGGATCTACCGCGAGGACTACGCGCGCGCCGGCTTCAAGGTCCTGCCGGTCGTCCACCCGGACGGGGGCACGACCGCGGCGCAGATCGCCCTGCACTCGTTCACCCTCCTGCCGGCGACCCTCCTGCCGGTCCTGCTCGGCATGGCGGGCCTGCCTTACGCCGTCTGCGCGCTCTCGGTCGGCGTCGTCTTCCTGGTCCTGGGCCTGCGCACGAGCTGGACCCTCGAGAACGTCGACGCGCGCCGACTCTTTCTGGCCTCGCTGGCGTATCTGCCGCTCATCTACGGGATGCTCTATTTCGGAGGCGTCTGACACCATGAACCGACGGCTGACCACCCTCTTCGTCCTCGCGACCCTCGCCGCCGCCTGCTCGCCCCAGCCGAAGCTCGCCGACCCGGTCGCCCGGGGCCGGCGCGACTTCATGGGCCTGGGCTGCGTGAAGTGCCACCAGATCGGCGACGACGGCAACGCCTGGGGTCCGAACCTGACCCTCGTGGGCTTCCGCAAGTCGCCCGAGTGGCTGCGCACCTGGCTCAAGGACCCGCACGCCTGGAACGTGAAGACGGTCATGCCCAACTTCGACCTGACCGACGGCCAGCTCGACGACCTCGTCGCCTTCCTGTCCGCGCAGAAGGGACAGGCCTGGGCCGTCTACCCGTGGCGCACCGCCGCGGCGAAGGCCCTGCCCCCGGTCGAGCGCGGCCGGATGATCTTCAACCTGGCCGGCTGCGTCGCCTGTCACGGCGCCGGCGGCGTCGGCGGCTATCCGAACAACAACGTCGCCGGCGGCCTGATCCCCTCGCTGACGATGGTCTCGCAGACCTACAGCAAGTCCGAGCTCCACAACAAGATCGAGTTCGGCGTGACGCCCCTGCCCGACGACATGTCCAAGCCCAAGCCGCTGATCTACATGCCGAAGTGGGGCGACCAGCTCAAGCCCGACGAGATCGACGCGCTGGTCGCCTACCTCTTCACCCTCGCCCCCAAGACCTCGCAGAATCTCGGCTTCTAACGAACGCCCGCCGCGAAGCGCCCGCGGCGGGCGTTTTCATTGGCATCTCCGTTGCAACGTCATATAGGGATGACCAACAAGAACCGACGCGAAGCGATGGACGGCAACGAGGCGGCCGCGCGGGCCGCCTACGCCTTGAGCGAGGTGATCGCGATCTATCCGATCACCCCGTCCTCGACTATGGGCGAGGAGGCCGACGCCTGGGCCAACGCGAAGCGCCCGAACCTGTGGGGCGAGGTCCCGCTCGTCGCCGAGCTGCAGAGCGAGGGAGGCGCCTCCGGCGCCCTGCACGGGGCCGCGACCAGCGGCGCGCTCGCGGCCACCTTCACCTCGTCGCAGGGCCTCCTGCTGATGATCCCGAACCTCTACAAGGTCGCCGGAGAGCTGACCCCGGCGGTCTTCCACGTCGCCGCGCGCTCGGTCGCGACCCACGCGCTGTCGATCTTCGGCGACCATTCCGACGTGATGGCCGTGCGCCAGACCGGCGCCGCCATGCTGGCCTCCGCCTCGGTCCAGGAGGCGCACGACATGGCCCTGGTCGCGCACGCGGCCTCGCTCGAGACGCGCCTGCCCTTCGTGCACTTCTTCGACGGCTTCCGGACCTCGCACGAGATCTCCGACATCGAGACCCTGTCGTCGGACGACATCCGCGCCGTCGTCGACGAGGCGGCCGTCGCCGCGCACCGCGCCCGCGGCCTCTCCCCGGACCGGCCGGTCCTGCGCGGCTCCGCGCAGAACCCGGACGTCTTCTTCCAGTCGCGCGAGGCCGCCAACCCGTACTACGACAAGGCGCCGGGCATCGTCGAGTCCGTCCTCAAGCGCCTGAAGGCCCGCACCGGGCGCGCGTACCGCCTCTACGACTACTACGGCCACCCGCAGGCCGAGCGCGTCGTCGTCGCGATGGGCTCCGGCGTCGGCGCCGTCCAGGAGGCCGTCGACGCGCTCGTCGCGCGCGGCGAGAAGGTCGGCGTCCTGCAGGTCCGCCTGTACCGCCCGTTCGACGCGTCCCGCTTCGTCGCGGCCCTGCCGCTGACGACGAAGTCGATCGCGGTCCTCGACCGCACCAAGGAGCCCGGCGCGCCGGCCGAGCCGCTCTGCCTGGACGTGACGTCCGCCCTCTGCGAGGCCTCCAGCGCCGCCGAGGGACCGGTCCGCCGCCCGAACGTCCTCGGCGGGCGCTACGGCCTCTCGTCGAAGGAGTTCACGCCGGCGATGGCCGCGGCCGTCTTCGCCGAGCTGAAGAAGCCCGAGCCGAAGCGCCGCTTCACGGTCGGCATCCGCGACGACGTGACGAAGCTGTCGCTGCCCCCCGTCGAGGGCTTCGACACCGAGGACCCGAAGACCAAGCGCGCCGTCTTCTTCGGCCTGGGCGCCGACGGGACCGTCGGGGCCAACAAGCAGTCGATCAAGATGATCGCCGAGAAGACCGGTCTGCGCGCGCAGGGCTACTTCGTCTACGACTCCAAGAAGTCGGGCTCGACGACGATCTCGCACCTGCGCTTCGGGCCGAACCCGATCCGCTCGACGTACCTGATCCAGAAGTCCGAGTTCGTCGCCTGCCACCAAGAGAGGCTGCTGACGCACCTGGACGTGCTCGGCGCCTGCAAGGAGGGCGGCACGCTCCTCCTCAACGCCGTCCCGGACGGGCTGTGGGACCGCCTGCCGGCCTCGCTCGCGCGCGAGGCCGCGCGCAAGAAGCTGAAGGTGTACGCGGTGGACGCCGCGGCCGTCGCCAAGGAGGCCGGCCTCGGGCGCCGCATCAACACCGTGATGCAGACCTGCTTCTTCGCGATCACCGGCCTCCTGCCGGACTTCCAGAAGGAGATCAAGGCCTCGATCGAGAAGGCGTACGGCCGCAAGGGGCCCGAGATCGTCGCGAAGAACAGCCGGGCCGTCGACCGCGCGCTCGAGGGCCTGCGTGAAGTGGACGTTCCTGACGCGGTCACCTCGACGGCGCTGCGTCCGTCCCCAGTCCCGCAGTCCGCGCCCCCGTTCGTCCGCGACGTGACCGGAGTAATGATCGCTGGAGCCGGCGACGAGCTCCCGGTGAGCGCGCTGCCGATCGACGGGACGTTCCCCACGGCAACCGCTCAGTACGAAAAGCGGTCGATCGCGGA
>JAGWRY010000370.1 GCA_028869495.1 Elusimicrobiota bacterium
CGCGCGGCGCCTGGCGCCGGAGCTCTTCGCGGCGCGCCGTTGACGGCCCGGGCCCGGCGGGGTATCCTTAAGCGATGAAGGGAACGGCCTCGGTCGCGGCGGACCTCGACGAGCGGGTGGAGCTCGTCTGCGCGCTCGAGGCGGCGGCGGGGGGCAACCCCTGCTCGACGGGCGAGGACTCGCCGTCCCTGCGCGCGGCGCGCGCCGCGATCCCCGCGGGGCACGAGGCCGTGCGCCTGTTCCGGGCGATGACGGCCGCGGACTGGCGCCACCGGCACCCGAGCCTCGTGATCCTCGACTTCGGCCCGCCGCCGGGGCTGGCGGTCGCCGAGCAGCGCGACCACTACGCGAACGCCGGCCGCGAGGACGCGGTCTCGCGCCTGCTGCCGGCCCTGCGCGACCTGGCCGGCAGCGCCGCCTGGCGGCGCTGGAGCGAGGAGAACCGCCGCCGCCACGCGGACGCGGCGGCGCGCCTGCGCGAGGTCGTGGAGGAGACGGACTACCTCCCGCCGCTCGAGGAGTACCTCGGCGCGCCCCTGCCGCACGAGTACCGCTTCGTCGCGGCGCCGCTCCTGCACGGCTCGAGCCCGCACAACGTCCTCTACCGCCGCCCGGGCGGGAAGCCCGCGCGGATCTACACGATCTGCGGCCACGTCGCGGTCCGCGGCGGCGCGCTCGACTTCGCGCACCCGGTCGCCGACCTGCGCCGCACGGCCTGGCACGAGGTCTGCCACACCGTCGTCGACGGCTGGACGCAGGAGTTCCGCGCGGAGCTCGAGCCGCTGTCGCCGCTCTACGCGCTGATGAGCGGGCGCGCGCGCAGCCAGTACCAGGGCCCGCCGGGCTGGCTGCACATGATCGACGAGCACGTGATCCGCGCGACGGTCGCGCGCCTGAGCGCGCGCGTCGACGGCGAGGAGGCGGGTCGGCGGGTCCTCGACAAGGAGCGCGCCGAGGGCTTCGCGCTGATCGGCCCCGTCCACGAGCTCCTGCGCGAGCACGAGGCGGGGCGCGGGCGCCGGACGGACCTGCGCGTGCTCTACCCGCGCCTCGTCGCGCTCCTTCGGCGCCTGAACGGCGGACGCGCGCGGTGACGCGGTGAACTGGTCCTACGCGCTCCTGCGGTCGATCCGGGTCTTCGCCTGGGCCGCCTTCCTCGTTTCGGCCTGGCGCCTGTCGGTCAAGGACTGGCGCGTGCAGAAGATCAAGCACCGCGAGCTGGCGGTCGGCGCGCTCTTCGTCGCCGCGGTCTACGGGCTGCTGGCGTTCAACACCGTCCTCGGCCTGGCGGGCCTGACGCGGAGCTGGTACCGCGGGGTCTTCTTCCGCGACCTGGCCGTGCACCTCCTGCTGACCGCGGTCGCCGCGCTGGGGCTGTGGCGCGCGCGCGTCTGGCCGGCCGGCGACGCGAAGCTGTTCTTCCTGCTGGGCGCGGTCGCTCCGCTGCTGACGCGCGAGCCGTCGTTCCAGGGGGGCAGGTTCTTCTTCTCCGCGCTGATCAACATCTTCCTGCCGGCCTGCCTGTTCGTCTTCGCGCAGGTCGCCTGGTACGTCTGGCACACGCGCCTGAAGCACACGCTCGGCTACCTGCGCGAGGCGGGCCTCAAGCGCGCGTGGGACATCTCGATGGCCGCCGC
>JAGWRY010000004.1 GCA_028869495.1 Elusimicrobiota bacterium
CTTGCCCATCGGGATCAGCGGCAGACGGAAGAGGCGGCGCACCCCCCCGCGCTCGGACTCCTCGTCGAGCTCGGGCTCGCCCTCCCCGTAGCAGGCCTTCGCGGCCGGATGGTCCGGCGGGAGCTGGCGCCGGCGCCCGGCCTCCTCGCCCGACAGCGAGAGCTCGACGACGAGGCCCTCGCCGCGCAGGAGCGTCTCGCGGGCCGCGCGCAGGCTCTCGCGCAGGTCGCCGGTGACGGGCTCGAGCCAGACCTCCGCGCGGCCCGACAGGCCGCCGGGGCCGAAGAGGACCTCGTCCTCGTCGAGCGCGAGCTCGGCCAGGACCGGGACCTGCGACGACAGGGCCTTCTCGGCCGCCGCGCTCAGGGCCTCGGGAAGGGTCGAGAAGGGCCGCGCGCCGCCCGCCCCGGACGCCTCGTCGTCGCAGAGGAGCGCCATCCCCCCGGAGCGCGCGTGCGGCGCGCCGTCGAGCGTCAGCAGGGTCGCCAGGACGCCGCGCACGTTCAGCGGGTCGGCGGAGGCCAAGTCCTCCAGGGCGCGCAGGACGTCGAGCGCCTCGTGGGGGCGGGGAGCTCCCATCAGGCGATTGAACCATAATTCCTCCCCCCTCGGGGACTCCGAATTATCAAGGAAGCGCGCCTTGAAATCGAAACGAAGCCGGGGTACAATCCGGGCGTGACCGAGCGTCTCGACCCTCGCGCCCTGCGCAGCCTCGTGTCCCTCCTCGACGACGAGGACCCGCGCAGCCTGGAGCTCGTGCGCCGCCGCCTCCTCGACGCGGGCTCCGCCGCCCTGCCGTTCCTGGAGGAGGCCCGCGAGAGCTCTCCGGCCCCGTACGCGTCGCGGCTGGACGCGATGGCCGAGGAGCTGAGGTTCCGGGAGCTCAAGCGCGAGTTCGCGGCGCTGGCCGCCGAGCGCGTCCCCGACCTCGAGGAGGGCGCCTTCCTGCTGTCGCGCTTCGTCCGCCCGCGCGTCGACGCGCGGGTCTACCGCGCCTGGCTCGACCGCGTCGCCGCCGCGGCCGCCGCCGAGATCCCCGACGGCGCCGGCGGCGCCGAGTCGATCCGCCGCCTGTCGACGCACCTGTTCCGCTCGATGGGCTTCTCCGGCAACGAGACGAACTACTACGACCCGGACAATTCCTGCCTGACGCGCGTGATCGACACGCGCCGCGGCATCCCGGTGACCCTGTCGACCCTGTTCCTCCTGCTGACCCGGCGCCTGCGCCTGCCCGCCTACGGCGTCGGCGTCCCCGGCCACTTCCTGCTCGGCTTCCGCGAGGACGGCGAGCCGCGCTTCCTCGACGCGTTCCGCAAGGGACGCCTGATGGAGGCCTCCGAGGTCCGCCGCATGCTCGTGCGCAACGGCTACGAGCACCGCGCGGAGTACCTGCGGCCGTGCGGGCCGCGCGACGTCCTCGCGCGGATGATGCGCAACCTGCTGTCGATCTACCAGAAGACCGGCGCGGCCGCCCGCGCCGAGCGCCTGTCCGAGCTCGTCGAGCTGGTCGTCACCGGGCGCCCCGCGGAGGACGCGTGACGCGCGCCGCGGCGGCCCTCCTGCTCGCCGCCTTGGCCGCCGCTCCGGCCGCGGCCTTCCGCCCGCTGACGCCCCCGGCGCCGGAGTTCCCCGCCGGGGACGCCTGGCTCAACGCGGCCCAGCCCCTGCCGCTGTCCCTGCTGAAGAAGCGCAAGGCGGTCGTCGTCGCCTTCCTGGACCCGACCGACCTGCACTCGATCCGCGTCATCCCCGTCCTGAAGGCCTGGTTCGAGCGCTACGCGCTGAGCCAGCTGATGGTGATCGGCGTCGTCACCCCGCGCCTGGACGTCCAGAAGGACGCCGTCTGGGTGCGGCGCCAGGTCGAGCGCGACGGCATCGAGTTCCCGGTCGTGCTCGACACCGACCGCCGCCTGTGGGACGCCTACGGCGCCCGCGGCTGGCCCGCGCTGTTCCTCGTCGACCGGCGCGGGCGCGTCGTCTACGACCACCTCGGCGAGGGAGGCTACGGTGACTTCGAGAGCCAGATCCGGCAGGCCCTCGGAGAGCTCGTCGACTGGGACGACCTGCCCCCCGCCGTCTCGTACCCGGACCCGAAGAGCAGCGGCTGCGGGCGCTCGACGCCCGACGTCCCGATGGGCGCCCGCGCGAAGACCCCGATCCGCCGCCTCGACGAGGACTACTCGCTGCACCGCATGCTGATGACCGAGTCGCGCCAGGGGGAGCTGGCCACGCGCGGCCGCTGGGAGCTCGAGCCCGACGGCATGCGCCTCGACCAGAAGAACCCGGTGCAGACCGCCTTCGTGCGCGTCGTCTTCGAGGCGACGCAGGCGCTGGCCGTGCTCGCCCCGCCGCCCGACGGGAGCCCGACGCGCTTCTTCGTCAAGATGGACGACCAGTGGCTCTACCAGGGCGAGCAGGGCCGCGACGTCCGCTTCGACGACGACGGCCGCAGCTACGTGACCGTCCGCGAGGAGCGCCTCTACGACCTCGCGCGCGCCCGCGGCGAGCAGCCGCACATGCTCGCCGTGATCCCCGACCGGCGCGGAGGCGGCGTCTTCGGCTTCCAGTTCGCCGACGCCTGCCTGGCGACGGACCTCCCGTGACCGCGCGCGCCGGGGCCGAGATCGCGTCCGTCGAGGCGCGCCCTTTTCGCGCCGCCCTGTCGGAATCCTTCGAGATCGCCGGCGGCGCCGCGCACGCGCACGAGGGCGTCTTCGTGCGCCTGCGCCTGCGCGACGGCGCGGTCGGCTGGGGCGAGGCCGCTCCGATGCCCGCCTTCAACGGCGAGACGACGGCCCGCGCGCTGGCCGGGATCCGGCGTGCGGGGAGCGCTTGGCTCGGCCGCGACGGCGCGGCCTGGCGCGCGCGGCTTTCGGAGCTCGAGGAGCTCCTGCCGCGCGGCTCCGGCGCCGCGCGCGCCGCGCTCGGCACGGCGCTGCTCGACGCGTGGACGCGCCGCGCGGGCCTGCCCCTGCGC